>NZ_JBHVYI010000006.1:0-159899 GCF_042880975.1 Streptomyces sp. NPDC058289 | reverse complement strand
CGCGCGGGTGCAGGCCCGCCCGGGCGGCGCCCAACCCCGACTCCGTAACAACCGCACTGCGTCCCCCCGCCCCGCGGGCCCCGCCCGGGCCGCCACCCCCCGCCGGGGGCGGACCCGTCTCCGCGCCCGGTCAGAGCCGGTGCACCTGATCCGGCGCGAAGGCCAGCGGGTCGCTCCCGGCGGCCAGGACCCGCAGCCCGGGAGCCACGGCGAGCAGCTCGCGCAGCCAGTCCAGGGACTCGGACGCGAGGTGCTCGCAGCCGTCGAGGACGAGCAGCATGTCGCGCTCCGCCAGCCACGACGCCGCGTTCGACGTCCCGCACGGCAGGAACGGCATGCCCGGTACGCAGCCCAGCGCGGCCGTCAGGTCGCGGACCCCGAACCGGCGGTCCATGGACACCACGGCCACGCCGTCGTAGAAATTGGACGAGAGCCGTTGCCCTATCTCCCGCACCAATTGGCTCCGGGGCTCCCGGAACCGTCCGGTGACGGTCAGTACTTTGCCCCGCCGCACGGCGGTGAAAAGACGGGACAGCTCTGCGGAGGTCGCCGGGAACGTACCGGCGCCTCTGGAATCCCTCATCGGCACGATGCCCCCCTGCATGCGTGACCTGCGGCAAGAGGGTTGTTTCAAGCCGCATGAAGACGATTATGCGCCAGTTTCCGTGAAAGGCCAGGGGAACTCCCTATTCCGGTGAATCGCCCGTGGCGCCCGATGATCACAGCAGTTGTACAGATCACGCGCCTTTGTCCACGCCTCGGATCCCGGGGAACGGTTGTCCGAGGGCCCGGAATCCGCTGTACTGCTGCTGTGCTTCCCGATGTACGGGCGTGGCGCGGGCATTGTCGGGGGAGGGGCCAGGATGAGTGCGGACCGGCGTCGGTCAGAGCGGGGCGCGAGACCCGCGTCGCACCGGCGCCGTGCGGGCTTCCGACGCCGAAGACCCCTGCTGAGCCTCTTCCTGTCCGCCTTCCTCCTCGTGGGCGTCTGCGCCGCGACGGGCATCGCCTGGGAGCCCCGTACCGTCGCCGACGCGCGGGCCCGCCCGGCACCGGTCCCGGGCGACACCCTGCCCGGGACCCCCGGCGACGGCCCCGCGCCCGCCGTCACCGGCCCCACCGGCCCGGGTGCGACCGCCCCGCAGAGCCCGGGCGGGCAGCCGCCTGACCCGAAGGCCCAGGGGTCCGGCGCGGACGGCGCAGCGCGCCCCACCGGAGCCCTGCCCTTCGACATGCCGCAGCCGTCCGTCCTGCGCTCCGGCACCGCCGGCAAGAAGCTGGTCTTCGCCCACTACTTCACCCCGTACCCGCTCTCCCTGGACAACGTCGGCGCCGACGCCGACTACTACACCCGCAACTACCTGAAGCCGGACGGCGAGAACGGCAAGCACGAGCGCTACGGCGGCCTGCTCCGCGACCGCCCGCTGCCCGTCCCGCCCAAGGCCGGGAACTGGGAGCTCGCCAACCTCCAGCAGGAGGTCCGCACGGCTCGCGCCGCCGGCATCGACGGATTCACCCTCGACCTGCTCTCCCTGGCCGGGAAGAACCGGGAACGCTCCAACCTCCTGATGGAAGCCGCCCGTTCGGTGGATCCGGCCTTCAAGGTCATGCTGATGCCGGACATGACCTCCCTGGGCACCGACGACCCGGTCGTGCTCGCCGACCTCCTCGCGGAACTCGGCAAGGCCCCGGCCGCCCACCGGCTCCCCGACGGCCGGCTGGTCGTCTCGCCGTTCAAGGCGGAGGAGAAGAGCGTCGCCTGGTGGACCGGGGTCATGGACGCCCTGAAGTCGCGGCACGGGATCCGGACCGCCTTCGTCCCGCTCTTCCTCGACTTCGGCGCGCACAGCGGCGAGTTCGAGCCCATCAGCTACGGATTCTCCGAGTGGGGCAGTCGCAGCTACGTCGGCCAGGAGAGCTCCACGCGCGACGTCCGGCGCGCCCACGCCGCGGGCAAGATCTGGATGCAGCCCGTATCGGTCCAGGACGCCCGCCCCAACCAGGGCATCTACGACGAGGCGGGCAACACCGCGACCCTGCGCGCCACATGGAACCGCGCCATCGAGGACGGGGCCGACTGGGTCCAGCTCACCACGTGGAACGACTACAGCGAGAGCAGCCAGTTCGCGCCCTCCCTGCACAACGGCCATGCCTACCTGGACCTTTCCTCGTACTACCTCACCCGGTTCAAGACGGGCGGCTGGCCGAAGATCGTCCGCGACACGCTCTACCTGAGCTCGCGCACCCAGTTCTCCGCCGCGGACCCGAGCGGCAGCCAGTCCCTCGTGATGTCGCTGCGGGGCGGCAGCGCCGCGGCCCGGGACGCGGTGGAGGTGCTGAGCTTCCTGACCGCGCCCGCGAGCATCCGTACGACCGTGGGCGCGGCCGAAGACGCGCACGCGGCCCCCGCCGGGGTCCACTCCGAGCTGCTGCCCCTGGGCCCGGGCGTCGGCTCGGCGTCCGTGGTGCGGGGCGGCAAGGCCGGGGCCCGGGTGGAGCTGCGCTACCGGGTGGACCGGGCGGTGGAGGTGCAGGACCTCCAGTACTACGCCGCCACCAGCGGCCGGAGCTGAGTCCGCCGGGCTGCGGCGCGGGTCCGCAGGGCGCTCCGGCGCGGGTCCCAGGGGCCGAAGTCCCTTGCCTCGGGACCTTCGTCACCCCATATGTAGTGGTGGCGCTCTGCCGTCACATCCATATGTAGTGTTGGCTCTGCCGGTTCGGCGGGGCCTCTCCCCGACCGAGGCAACAGGGAACCCGGTGGGAATCCGGGACTGCCCCGCAACGGTGAGTCCGCCACGGCGGACGAGTCCGACACCTGCCGGCGCGGGCTTTCGAAAAAGCCCGCCATTCTTCCGTGCCGAGCCTCGTGGGAGGGCTGCCGTGACTGCTGTCGTCGATGCCGTAGAGACCGTGACCGAGTACCTGGACCGTCGGGACTGGCGGGTGAACGCCAACGCCAACCAGGGCTATTCGCTCGGCGGACTCATCCTCAACGCCGCGGGCAAGGTCACCGCGAACTACTGGCTGGAGCAGGTCTATCCCGCCGCGGTGGCCCGCGCCCACCGCGAGGGCGACCTCCACATCCACGACCTGGACATGCTCTCCGGCTACTGCGCCGGCTGGTCCCTGCGCACCCTGCTCACCGAGGGCTTCAACGGGGTCCCCGGCCAGATCGACTCCGCTCCGCCCAGGCACCTGTCCTCGGCCGTCGGCCAGATCGTGAACTTCCTCGGCACCCTGCAGAACGAATGGGCGGGGGCCCAGGCCTTCTCCTCCTTCGATACGTACCTCGCCCCCTACGTCCGCCTCGACGCGCTGACGTACGAC
Source organism: Streptomyces sp. NPDC058289 (assembly GCF_042880975.1). Taxonomy (NCBI): domain Bacteria; kingdom Bacillati; phylum Actinomycetota; class Actinomycetes; order Kitasatosporales; family Streptomycetaceae; genus Streptomyces; species Streptomyces sp. NPDC058289. Next base: position 156,572 of record NZ_JBHVYI010000006.1, on the reverse strand, counting down.
CAGGTCAGGCAGTGCATCCAGGAGCTCGTGCACAACCTCAACGTGCCCTCGCGCTGGGGCACGCAGACCCCCTTCATCAACCTCACCTTCGACTGGACCTGCCCCGAGGACCTGCGCGCGCAGATCCCGGTGGTCGCGGGGGAGGAGACCGGTTTCACCTACGGCGAGCTCCAGGCCGAGATGGACATGATCAACCGGGCGTACATCGAGGTGATGACGGAAGGCGACGCCGCCGGGCGGGTGTTCACCTTCCCCATCCCGACCTACAACATCACCCGCGACTTCCCCTGGGAGAGCGAGAACGCCGAACTGCTCTTCGCGATGACCGCCAAGTACGGGCTCCCGTACTTCCAGAACTTCATCAACTCCGAGCTCGAACCGCACATGATCCGCTCCATGTGCTGCCGGCTCCAGCTCGACCTGACCGAGCTGCTCAAGCGCGGCAACGGCCTCTTCGGCAGCGCCGAGCAGACCGGCTCGCTCGGTGTGGTCACCCTCAACTGCGCCCGGCTCGGGCACCTCTGCGCGGGCGACGAGACGCGGCTGCTGGCCGAGGTGGACCGGCTGTGCGAGCTCGCCAAGGACAGCCTCGAACTCAAGCGGATCACCGTCCAGGACCTGATCGACGGTGGTCTCTTCCCCTACACCAAGCGGTACTTGGGCACCCTGCGCAACCATTTCTCCACCATCGGGGTCAACGGCGTCAACGAAATGGTCCGCAACTTCAGCGCGGACGCCCACGACATCACCACCCCCGAGGGTCACGCCCTCGCGGTCCGCCTCCTGGACCGGGTCCGGGCCCGGATGGTCGACTTCCAGGAGAGCACCGGCCACCTGTACAACCTGGAGGCCACCCCCGCCGAGGGCACGACGTACCGCTTCGCGAAGGAGGACCGGGCCCGCTTCCCCGGCATCCTCCAGGCCGGCACCGACGCCAACCCGTACTACACCAACTCCTCGCAGCTGCCCGTCGGCTGGACCGACGACCCCTTCGAGGCGCTGGAGCGCCAGGACGAACTGCAGGGCAAGTACACGGGCGGCACCGTCCTGCACCTGTACACGCCCGAGCGGATCCCGACGGCGGAGGCCTGCCGCAAGCTGGTCCGGCGCTCGCTGGAGACCTTCCGGCTCCCGTACCTGACGGTGACCCCGACCTTCTCCGTCTGCGCGGACCACGGCTACCTGGCGGGGGAGCAGCCCCACTGCCCCACGTGCGGGGCGGCGTGCGAGATCTGGACCCGGGTCATGGGCTACCACCGCCCGGTGTCCTCCTTCAACATCGGCAAGAAGGGCGAACACGCCGAGCGAGTCCACTTCAAGGCGGCGGTGTGAGCGGCGAAGCGGCCGGCGAAGCGGCCGGCGAAGCGGCCGGCGAAGCGGCCGGCGGAACGGCCGGTTCGCCGCTCACTCCGCCCGCCGAACCGGCGGGCGGAGTGGGCCCCGGCGAGGTCATCCGCATCGGCGGCTGGTCCCGGCTGTCCACCTGCGACTGGCCCGGCCGACTGGTCACCACCGTCTTCTGCCAAGGCTGCCCCTGGCGGTGCGGCTACTGCCACAACCCCGGCCTGCTGCCCGCCCGGGGCCCCGCCGCCGTCTCCTGGAACGAGGTGCTCGGCCACCTCGCCCGCCGGACGGGGCTGCTCGACGGGATCGTCTTCTCGGGCGGGGAACCGCTGCTCCAGCGCGGCCTGCCCCAGGCCGTACGGGAGGCCCGCGCGCTGGGCCTGGAGGTCGGCCTCCATACCGGGGGAGCCTTCCCCCGGCGCCTGGCCCGACTGCTGGAGGCGGGCCTGCTGGACTGGGTCGGCTTCGACGTCAAGGCCCCGCCCGGCCGGTACGAGAAGGTCACCGGCATCGGCCACGCGGCCGCCTCGGCGGAGCGCAGCCTGCGCCTCCTGCTCGCCTCGGGGGTTCCCCACCAGCTCCGCACCACGGTGGACCCGGCCCTCCTGGACGCGCCCGCCATGGCCGACCTGGACGCCTGGCTCGCGGAAGTGGGCGGGACCCCGACGCACCGGCAGACCGTGCGCCCTCCGGCGGCCTAGGCCGCCTCCTTCGGATCCCGCCCGGCCCGCGCGGGGGCGAACTCCGGCTGGTCCAGGAGGCGGAGCCAGCTGCCGTCGCTCTGGCGGCGGACCACCTGGGCGCGGGCGCCGGTGCCGTCGCTCGGCGGCGTGGAGGTCAGCGCGATCCCGTCGCTGACGAGCGTCGGCAGCGGCGGCTCGGGCTCGAACCGGGGCCGCTGCTCCAGGACCTGCTGCCACAGGACCCGGATGGCCTCCCGCCCCACCGTCAGCTCCCCGGGCGGGAAGGCCATCACGGCGTCCTCCTCGTAGAGGGCGGCGACCCCGACCGCGTCGCCGGCGTTGGACCGCTCGACGAACAGGCGGGTGAGGTCCTCGGGGCGCAGGGCCTTCTCGTACGACGCGTAGTGCGACGCGTGGTCAGGTGTTTCCGGCATGGCTTCCTCCTGTGGTCGAGGGGTCCCCCCCCGAGTCTGCTCGGTGTCTGCTCGGGGTCTGCTAGGGGTCTGCTCGGTGTGTGGTTCAAGCCTCGTCGTCCCGCGATCAGAAGTCCAACAGCTGGTTTTGCTGGAAGCTAGAATCTGTGGTCATGGAACTGAGGCAGCTCGAGTACTTCGTCGCCGTCGCCGAAGAACGGAACTTCACCCGCGCGGCCGAGCGCGTCCACATCAGCCAGTCCGGGGTCAGCGCCCAGATCCGCCGCCTCGAACAGGAGCTGGGGGCCGAGCTCTTCGACCGGTCCGGCCGCACGGCCACGCTCACCGTCGCCGGCAAGGCCGCCCTCGAACACGCCCGCACGGCCCTGGCCGCCACCGGGGCCCTCGCCCAGGCGGTGGGCGAGGTGACCGGCCTGATCCGCGGCCGCCTCACCGTCGGCATGGTCGTCGGATGCACCCTCACCCCCCTCTTCGACGCCCTCGCGGCCTTCCACCGGGCCCACCCCGGCGTGGAGATCGCCCTGCTGGAGGACAACTCCGACCGGCTGGTGCAGGCCGTGCGCGCCGGCGCCGTCGACCTCGCCCTCGTGGGAACCGCCGCCACCACCCCCGACGGGCTGGAGGCCCTCACCCTCGTCAGCGAGCGCCTGGTCGTCGCGGTCCCGCCCGGGCACCCCCTGGCCGGAGCGGACCGGGTGACCCTCCGCGACCTCGGCGGACATCCGGTCATCTGCATGCCGCCGGGCACCGGCCTGCGCACGGTGTTCGACCGGGCCTGTGCCGGACAGGGCCTGGAGCCCTCGATCGCCCTGGAGGCCGGCGCCTCCGACGCCATGGCGGACCTCGCCGCGCGCGGCCTCGGGGTCGCCGTCCTGAGCGCCTCGATGGCTGCTGCGTACGGTGACCGGCTCACCGCCCGGACCATCGAAGACGTGGAGATCCCGGCCCTGCTCTCCCTGGTCTGGCGCGACACCCGCGGCCCCGCCGTACGGGACCTACTCCTGCGGTGCCGCCGCGCCTTCGCCCCCGCGATGGCCGGCGGAGGGGCTGTCGCTCCGCCGGGCGGCGGGGCATGATCGGCCCGACAGCCGCGCCGCACCCACGGAGGTCCCACGTGACCCACCCCGCCGAGCCGACCGAGCGCACCGACCGCGTCGACCCCGACGACGCCACCGGGCAGGTCGGGGCCGCCTCACGCAGCGGGTCGATGCGCCGCCCCGCCGAATTCCCGGGCGGGCGGGAGCTGTTCCGGCTCTCCGCCGACGTCAGCCACCTGAACCACGGGTCGTTCGGCGCGGTGCCCGTCCCCGTCCAGGAGGCGCAGGCCGCCCTCCGGGCGCAGGCGCACGCCGACCCCGACGCCTTCTTCATCGGCGCCCCCGACCGGCTCGTCGATGCCCGGACCCGGATCGCCGCCCGGCTCGGCGCCGATCCGCACGGGCTCGCCTTCGTGTCCAACGCCACCGAGGCCGCCAACGTGGCCCTCGACGCCGTGGAGTTCGCCCCCGGCGACGAGATCCTGGTCACCGACCACGGCTACGGCACGGTCGTCGCGGCCGCCGCCCGGCGCGCCCCGCTCACCACCGTGGCCCTGGGCACCGACCTCCCCGACGAGGACGCCGTACGGGAAGCCGTGCTGGCCGGGGTCACCCCGCGGACCCGGGTCGCCGTACTCGACCACATCAGCTCGCCCACCGCCCGGCTCATCGCCTCGCCCCGGCTGCTCGCCGAACTCGCCGAGCGGGGCGTCACCACCATCGTGGACGGCGCCCACGCCCCCGGGATGATCCCCGACCCCCTGGGCGGGGGCGCCGACTTCTGGTTCGGCAACCTCCACAAATGGGCCTACGCCCCGTCGGGCACCGCGATCCTGTCCGTCGCCCCGCACCACCGCGAGCGGGTCCGGCCGCCCGTGCCCTCCTGGGAAGCGCACTACGGCTTCCCGCGCTCCGTGGAGAACCGCGCCACCTACGACTACACCGGCTGGCTCGCCGCCCCGGACGGGCTCGACCTGCTGGAGGAGCTCGACGCCGCCAAGGTGCGGGCCCACAACAGCGCGCTGGCCGCCTACGGCGCGGCCCTGCTCGCCGAGATCCCCGGAATCGCCCCGCTCCCGTACACCGAGGGCCTCGCCCTGCGCACGCTGCGGCTGCCGCCCGGGGTGGCCGAGACCCCGGACGCCTCCCGCGACCTGCGCGAGCGGATCGCGGCCGAGCAGCGGATCCGGGTTCTGATCTGGCCCTGGCCGGGCGGCGGCGGGATCCGGGTGAGCGGGCAGATCTACAACCGGGCCGAGGAGTACGAGCGGCTCGCCGAGGTACTGCCCGCCTATCTCCGCCGGTAGCCGTACGCAACGGACCCGGTCGTCCCGGGCCTCCGGCAGTTTTGTACCTAGGCCGTTGCCGCCGGACCGGCAGCCTCGGCGGGCATTCCCGCCGGGGCGCCCTCCATGGTCCTGCGCAGCAGGGCGAGGGTGGACGCCAGCTGCTCCAGGGAGCCGGCCGTCAGGGGCTCGGCGAGCAGGGAGCGCAGGCCGTCCTCGAAGGTGGGCGTGGCGGTGACCAGCAGCCCGGCTCCTTCGGGGGTCAGCTCCAGCAGGGACGAGCGGCGGTTGTCCGGATTGGGTCGCCGGACCACCCAGCCGGCGGCCTCCAGGCGGTCCACGCCCTTGCTGGTCGCCCCGACGGTGATGGCGGCCTCCTCGGCCAGGTCGTTGACCCGGCAGCCGTCGCGGCCGTCGATGATGCGCAGGAACTCGAACTGGCCCATCGTCAGACCGTGCTCGGCGCGCAGTCGTTCGCCCAGCGCGTTGTAGAGCCTGGTCTCGTAGCGGACGAGGTCCATGAACACCTGCGTGAGGTCGGTCACACTCTGCTCCAGATTCGTGGGAATGATATTCCTAGGAATATAGTTCCTGGTGAAGAACAACACGTCATCGGGAGGGTCTCATGAGCAAGGTGCAGCGCGCGACGATCGACGCCACGATGCGGCAGGTGCCGTTCGACGGCAGCCTCCCGCCGGAGCAGATGCGCAAGGACTTCGAGGCCCAGATGACCTCGGGCCCGGCCCCGGCCGGGGTGACCGTCACCCCTTCCGTCCTCGGTGGGCGTCCTGCCCTGACCGTCGAACCCGAGGGCGGCTCCGCCACCGGGACGATCCTCTACTTCCACGGCGGAGCCTGGGTCTTCGGCTCACCCGCCACGGCCCTGCACCTCACCGCCGCACTGGTGCGCCGCACCGGAGTCCGCGCCGTCTCGGTCGACTACCGGCTCGCCCCCGAGCACCCCTTCCCCGCCGCGGTCGAGGACGGCCTCGCCGCCTACCGCGACCTGCTCGACCAGGGCGTTCCGGCCGAGCGGATCGTCCTGGCCGGGGAGTCGGCCGGCGGCGGTCTCGGCGTCACCACCCTGCTCACCGCCCGCGAGGCCGGACTGCCGATGCCGGCCGCCGCGGCCGTCTTCTCCCCGGGCCTGGACGCCACCCTCTCGGGCGAGAGCATGACCACGAAGCACGACGCCGACCCGCTCTTCACCCGCGCCGACCTGGCCGCCGTCTTCGCCCACTACCTGGCCGCACAGGACCCCGCCCAGCCGCTGCTGAGCCCGGCCCTGCACGCCGACCTGACCGGGCTGCCCCCGCTGCTGCTCCAGGCCGGGTCCAACGAGGTCCTGCTGGACGACTCCACCCGGTTCGCCGCCCGGGCGGCCGCGGCCGGGGTCGACGTCCTCCTCGACGTCACCGCGGACGTCCCCCACGTCTTCCAGGCCTTCGCGGGCCTGCTGGACGAGGCCGACGCGGCCCTGGACCGCGCCGGACGCTTCATCACCGACGCCTTGGCCCGTACCGACTCGCGCTCCTAGTCGCGCCGGAGCAGGTACGTGTCCATGATCCAGCCCTTGCGGGCGCGGGCCTCGGTGCGCAGTTCCTCGATCCGGCCGGCGACCTCCGCCAGCTTTCCCGAGACCAGGATCTCGTCGGGGGTGCCGACGTACGCACCCCAATAGATGTACAGGTCCTGGTCGAGGTGGGCGGTGAAGGCGTGCCGGGCGTCCAGCATCACCACCACGTCGTCCACATCGGCCGGCCAGCCCTCCGCGAGCCGGCGCCCGGTGGTGATCTGGACCGGGCGGCCCACCCGGTTGAGGGTGGTGCGGTGGCGGGCCAGCAGCGAGGAGATGCTGCTGATGCCCGGCACCACCTCGTGCTCGAAGGCGACCCGGCCCTTCTCCAGCACCTCGTCGAGGATCGCGAGCGTGGAGTCGTAGAGCGAGGGATCGCCCCACACCAGGAACGCGCCCGTCTCGCCCTCCGCGAGGTCCTCGGCGATGAACCGCTCGAAGAGCTCGGCCCGCGCGCTGCGCCAGCCGTCCACCGTGGGGGTGTAGTCGGAGGGCGTCCGGTCGCGATCGGGATCGCGGCCCTCCACCAGCCGGTGTCCGGGGCGGGCGTGCGCGTCGAGCATCGCGCGCCGCAGCCCGGTCAGATCCGCCTTCTCCTCGCCCTTCTCCAGGATGAGGAATGCGTCCGCCGCGCCGATCGCCCTGACCGCCTGGAGGGTCAAGTGGTCCGGGTCGCCCGCGCCTATGCCGATCACTGAGAACTTCTTCACCCGGCTATTCTGCCCGTCATGCGCGTCGCCCTGTTCGTCACCTGCGTCAACGACGCGCTCTACCCGCGCACGGGCATCGCCGTCGTCCGCCTCCTCGAGCGGCTCGGGGTCACCGTGGACTTCCCCGCCGCACAGAGCTGCTGCGGGCAGCCGCAGTACAACACCGGCTACCGGCGCGAGGCCGAACCGCTGCTCCGGCGCACCGCCGAGGCCTTCGCCGGGTACCCGTACGTGGTCACCCCCTCGGGCTCCTGCGCTGCCATGGTCCGCGCCCACTACCCCCGGATCGGGCAAGCGGCCGAGTCCGAGGGCCGGGGCCCCGCCCTGGCCGCGCTGGCCGAGGACCTCGTACCGCGCGTGTACGAGCTCACCGAGTTCCTGGTCGACGTCCTCGGGGTGACCGACGTCGGCGCGTACTTCCCGCACACCGTCACCTACCATCCGTCCTGCCACGGCCTGCGGGGCCTCGGGCTCGGAGACCGGCCCCGGCGGCTGCTGGCCGCCGTACGCGGTCTGGAACTGCGCGAACTGCCCGGCGCCGAGGAGTGCTGCGGTTTCGGCGGCACCTTCGCCGTCAAGAACCCGGACGTATCGACCGCGATGGGCGCCGACAAGACCGCCCACGCGCTGTCCACGGGCGCCGAGGTGCTCTGCGGGGCCGACAACTCCTGCCTCGCCCACCTCGACGGCATCCTGCGGCGCCGGGGCGCCCCGCTGCGGGCCCTGCACCTCGCCGAGATCCTGGCCGCGACGGAAGAGGAGCCACTCGTATGACGGGCACGCATCTGGGCATGCCGGCCTTCCCCGACGCGGCCCGCGAGGCCGTACGGGACGAGGTGCTGCGGGCCAACCTCCGCCACGCCACGCACACGATCCGGGACAAGCGGGCGCGGGCCGTCGCCGAACTGGAGGACTGGGACCGGCTGCGCGCGGCCGGCAAGGCCGTCAAGGACCACACGCTGGCGCACCTCGACCGGTACCTGCTCCAACTGGAGGCCGCCGTCACCGCTGCGGGCGGCACCGTCCACTGGGCGGCCGACGCAGACGAGGCCAACCGCATCGTGACGGAACTGGTCCGGGCCACCGGGGAGAAGGAAGTCGTCAAGGTCAAGTCCATGGCCACCCAGGAGATCGGCCTGAACGAGGCCCTGGAGGCGGCCGGGATCGCCGCGTACGAGACCGACCTCGCCGAACTCATCGTCCAGCTCGGCCACGACAGGCCCTCCCACATCCTGGTCCCGGCCATCCACCGCAACCGCGGCGAGATCCGCGACATCTTCGCCGCGGAGATGGGCGACTGGGGTCGTCCGGCCCCCGTGGGGCTGGGCGACGATCCGCGCGAGCTCGCCGAAGCCGCCCGGCTGCACCTGCGCGAGAAGTTCCTGCGGGCCAAAGTCGCCGTGTCGGGCGCCAACTTCATGGTCGCGGAGACCGGCACCCTGGTCGTCTTCGAGTCCGAGGGCAACGGCCGGATGTGCCTGACCCTGCCCGAGACCCTGATCTCGGTGGTCGGCATCGAGAAGGTGATCCCGACCTTCCGCGACCTGGAGATCTTCCTCCAGACGCTGCCCCGCTCCTCGACCGCCGAGCGGATGAACCCGTACACGACCATGTGGACCGGCACCGTGGACGGCGACGGCCCCTCCGTCTTCCACCTCGTCCTCCTCGACAACGGCCGCACCGACACCCTCGCCGACGAGGTGGGCCGCCAGGCCCTGCGCTGCATCCGCTGCTCCGCCTGCCTCAACGTCTGCCCGGTGTACGAGCGCGCGGGCGGCCACGCCTACGGCTCCGTCTACCCCGGCCCGATCGGCGCCATCCTCAGCCCCCAGCTCCGCGGCACCGGAAGCGAGATCGACGCCACCCTGCCCTACGCCTCCACCCTGTGCGGGGCCTGCTACGAGGTCTGCCCGGTCGCCATCGACATCCCGGAGGTACTGGTCCACCTGCGCGAACGCGTGGTCCAGGGCGGCCCGGTGACCCGCGAGGGCATCCGTGTGCGCATCCGCCCCGCCGACGGCCACACCGCCGAACGGGCCGCCATGCGGGCCGCCAGGCTCCTCCTCGACCGCCCGGGCGCGCTCCGTGCGGGGGAGCGGCTGCTGGCCCGGGCCCGACGGCTGCGACCGCGCCGGCTGCCGGGCCCGGGGCGGGCCTGGACGGACAGCAGGGAGCTGCCGGAGCTCCCGGAGCGCTCGTTCCGCGACTGGTGGGCGGTGCGCGAGAAGGAGGCACGAGCGAAGGAGGCACGCCCATGAGCGCCAAGGAGCAGATCCTGGCCCGCATCCGCCGGGCCCTGCCGGAGCCGCGCCCGGACACCGCCGTTCCCCGGGACTACCTCCGGACCCACGGCGTCCGCACCCCGGCCGAGACCGTCGACCTGCTCGCCGCGAACCTCGCGGAGTACCGGGCCAAGGTCCACCGGGTCGACGAGGACGGCATCGCCGTGCTGCTGGCCCGTCTCCTCGCCGAACGGGGTGCGTCGTCGGTGCTCGTACCGCCCGGGCTGCCGCCGCACTGGCTCGCGGCGGCCGACCCGACCCGGATCCACGACCGCGCGGCCTCCACCCCGCACCAACTGGACGCGGTGGACAGCGTGGTGACGGGCTGCGCCCTGGCGATCGCCGAGACCGGCACGCTCGTCCTCGACGGCGGCCCCGGACAGGGGCGGCGCCGGATCACGCTCGTCCCGGACCACCACATCTGCGTGGTCCGGGTCCCCGCCCAGGTGGTGGACTCGGTCCCGCTGGCGCTGCCCCTGCTGGACCCCACCAAGCCCCTGACCTGGATCTCCGGACCCTCCGCCACCAGCGACATCGAACTGGACCGGGTGGAGGGCGTGCACGGCCCCCGCACCCTGGAGGTCGTCCTCCTCGGCGCACAATGAGGACATGCCCTCCCACCTCGCCCTCACCGCCCTCGTGGTCCACGACTACGACGAGGCCATCGACTTCTACACTCGCGCCCTCGGCTTCGACCTCGCCGAGGACACCCCGCGCCCGGACGGCTCCCGCTGGGTCGTGGTGCGCCCGCCGGGCGCCACGGAATCCGCCATCCTGCTGGCCCGCGCCAAGGACGACGCCCAGCGCTCCCGCGTCGGCGACCAGACGGGCGGCCGGGTCGGCTTCTTCCTCTACACCGACGACTTCGCCGCCGACCACGCCCGGATGACCGCCGAGGGCGTCCGCTTCCTGGAGGAGCCGCGCCACGAGACGTACGGCTCGGTCGCCGTCTTCCAGGACCTCTACGGCAACCGCTGGGACCTCCTCCAGCCGGCGTAGCCCTGGCCGGGCATGGGACCGGGACTGTCCGCGGAGCCCGACGTTCCGGCCTGCGCTGCACCGCCCCGCCCCGGGGCGCCCGGGCGGAACCGTAAGCAGGCTCCGCCCCGGCTCAGGCCGGCCGGCCGGGTCCGCCCGTGAGGTGCGGGGCCTCGGCCGCCGCGTCAACGGCTGCGCCGGCCTCCACCCGCCCCGCCAGCTCCCGGGCCCACCGGACCAGCCCGGGGATGTTCATCCCGTACGCGGGCCCGGCCCCGGGAGCGGCCGCGTCCCGGGCTCCTTCGAGTTCGACCTCGGGGGCGGCTACATCCCCGGCTCCGTCGAGCCCGGCCAGGGCCAGGGCATCGGCTCCGCGGCGCAGCAGCCGCGCCCCGCCCACCGCGTTCCCGCGTGCGGAGTGCGTCAGCCCGACCGCCAGCTGCGCCAGCGCCCGCCACAGCGGTGCCTCGGCCCCGGGCCCCGACTTCCAGGCGTCCTCGAACACCTCGTGCGCGTGGAACGGCATCCCGGCGTCCAGCAGCCGCTGCGCCTGCGCCACCGTCTCCCCGGGTGATCGCACCACTCCCTCGGGCTGCCGCTCCACCCCTTGGGCCCCGTAGGGCAGCGGCCGCCCCAGCCCGTCCCTGGGGCGGGCGTTCCGCGCCCGCCCCTCATCGTCCCGATCCCGTGCGTTCACGCCTTCATCCTCCCTTCATCCCCCTCCTGCCGATAACCGGTGCATGGACACCCCTCGGTGTGGGGTAATGTTCTGCATGTGCCGCCGAGACGGGGGAAACCCCAGATCAGAAGCACATCGGGACGTGGCGCAGCTTGGTAGCGCACTTGACTGGGGGTCAAGGGGTCGCAGGTTCAAATCCTGTCGTCCCGACTCGAAAGAGTCGTAGACCGAGGGGCCGTTTCAGAGCAATCTGAAACGGCCTCTCGGTCGTTTTCGTGTACCGCCCGGGAGTTCCCCGGCACAGTGGAGACCTGAGGTTCCGCGGAATTCACGTGCGCAGCAAGCGGTGTTGCGCCACACGCCACATGCCACCCCTGCACTGAGAGGACGCACCACCTCACCTCCAGGGAGCGTTGTATGCGTAAGACTCCGCAGGTCGCCGCGTCGTCCGCCGCAGTTCTCGCCTTGTGCCTGGTCGCCGCTCTCGGTGCGGCACAGGCAACCGGCGCCGCCGAACGGCCGGCCGCGTCACCGGGCGCTCTGGAGGCCGCCGCCGAGCCCCTCACGCTCCCGTCCGCCACGTCGGCACAGTCCGTCGTGCTGGCCCCCGGGGTCACCCAGACTTCCTTCGTCCTCGGCCGGACCGACGCCGACGACGTCTGGACCGTCCACGTGAACCAGCCCCTGACCGCCGACGGCCCCTACGACCGGGCCACCGCAGCCCTCGGCCCCCAGGCGCGGGCCGATCAGGTGGCCGGGGCCCTGCGCGCCAAGGGTTTCGAACCCCGGGTGGAAAGGGTCCTCATCCCCGCCTTCGCCGACCGCCCGGCCGGCACGCTGGGCTGGACCGTGAGGATCGGGCGGTACGCCGACCAGGGCGCGGCGACGGCCGCGCTCGCCAAGGTCCGGGCGGCCGGGTTCGCGGGGGACACCCGGTACACGGCGCAGGACGGCACGGACGCCGACGCGCTCCAGCGGGTGTTCGTCATGCGGGTGGACTTCAAGCGGTTCACCGGCCGCCTGGCCAGTGACTTCGGGCCGACCATCGACGTCCACGAGAAGCTGCCCGACCTGGCGGCCGCGGCCGGGGCACTGGCGGGCATCAACGCCCAGTGGTTCGCGGACAAGGCGTCGCTCGGTCTGTACGTGAAGGACGGCCGGCTGCTGAGCGCTGCCACCCAGGGCCGCAGCGGGGTCCGGCTCACGGACGGCGGGCGGCAGCTGGACGTCGACACGTACACCACGCGGATCACGGTCGGCGCGGGCGGCTCCACCAGGGAGGTCGACGGCATCAACCGGATACCCGGCGAGATCTGGAACTGCGGGGGCGTCGGCGGTGACCAGCCCACCCAGCACCCGCAGCACGACCTCAAGTGCACCGACGAGAGCGAGATCGTCCGCTTCACCCCCGAGTGGAGCACCCCGCCGACCGGAGCGGGCGCAGAGGTAGTCCTGGACCGCCACGACCGGGTGACGGCGGTCAACCGCACGCGCGGAGCCAAGCCGCCCGCGGGTGGCTCCACCCTCCAGGCCATCGGCGAGAGCGCCGACTGGCTGGTCGCGCACGCGCGCCCCGGAGCCCGGCTGCGCATCACCCAGCGCGTTCTGGACGGCGCCGGACACTCCGTCCCGCTCACCGCGGACACCACGATCGTCCAGGTCGGCCCGACCCTGGTCCGGGACGGACGGATCGCGGTGAACGCCCTGGCCGACGGCATCATCCGCCAGGGAGAGGACCAGACCTTCACCTACAACTGGGTGGTCCGCGGCAACCCGCGCACCATGATCGGCATCGACGAGCAGGGGAGGCTGCTGCTGGTCGTCGTGGACGGGCGCAGGGCCGGGTGGAGTTCGGGCCTGGGCGTGGCAGGCGCCGCGAAGCTGATGAAGGCCCTGCACGCCCGGGAGGCGCTGAACCTCGACGGCGGCGGATCGAGCGTGATGGTCACCGCCGGATCGGGCATCGTCAACCGCCCCTCGGACGCCACGGGTCCGCGCTACCTGGGCAACGTCCTGCTGCTGCATTCCGCGGCCACCGGCCGCTGACCCGGGCCTGCGGACACGCCCTAGACCGGCCGCTGGCGCAGGCGTGCCGCGAGGACGGCGACGTCGTCTTCGGCGTGCTGGGCGTCGAGTCCGGCGTAGACCGCGTCCACCACGTCCGCGAGGCTCGTGGCGGTCAACCTGGCGGGTGGCGCCGGACGGGTCGGCCCGCGGGGCCGCCTGGAACGGCTCCGCGGGCACGTTGGGGCGGGTCCCGTCAGGAGGAGTGCTCCGTCAGGGTCGCCGGGTCCGAGAGGCCTGCCGCGCCGGTCTCCACCTTGCCGGCGAAGCGGCGCAGGAAGGTCGGGGAGCCGGACGCGGTGACCGTCACGTCGTACCAGCGGCGGGTGTTCTTCAGGGAGACGGTGTGCTTTACGGTGGCGCCCTTGGGGACCGTGAGGCGCTTCGGGCCGCCGCCGTAGGCGTTGGTGAGCGTCACCGTGGCGGTGGTGCCCCCGGCGTTGGTGAGGGTGAGGTCCAGGTTCCCGGTGGCGGCGTTGTGGCGGGCGGTGACCTCGGGGCCGGGGGTGGTGCCGGGGTTGCGGAAGGCGCGCAGGAAGCCGTTGGGGCCGTGCACGGTCAGGTCGGTGGCACCGGCCGAGTAGGCGGTGTTCCAGATGTCCGCGATCGACTTGCCGGCCTCGGTGGTGTAGGTCCAGGGGGCGTCGGTGCGGTTGCCGGAGGTGACGTAGAACTGCGCGCCCAGCTCCGGGCCACCGCTGAACGTCAGCCGGAACTTGCCCTCGGAGACGAGCGCGGCGCCGTCCACGTACGGGGCGTACTTGAGCGCGCGCGTGGGACGCAGCCCCTTCTCCTGGCGGGGCATGGCCCCCTGGGTCGGCGGGGTCGCCAGGAAGTCGGGGTGGCGCTCGCGGTCCGGCGGGAACCAGCCCTCGGTGTCCGGCAGCGGGGCCGGGGCGGTGTCCTTGCGGGCGAAGTCGAAGGCGGAGGTCAGGTCGCCGCAGACGGCACGGCGCCAGGGCGAGATGTTGGGCTCGTGGACGCCGAAGCGCTGCTCCATGAAGCGGATGACCGAGGTGTGGTCGAAGGTCTCGGAGCAGGCGTAACCGCCGGTGCTCCACGGGGAGACGACGAGCATCGGCACGCGCGGTCCCAGGCCGTAGGGCCCCGCCACGTACCCGGCCTTGCCGGGGAACACGTCCAGGGCGGTGGGCGTGGTCGACAGGCCCTGCGCGGCGCTGGCGGGGGCGTACGGCGGGACGACGTGGTCGAAGAAGCCGTCGTTCTCGTCGTAGGTGATGAAGAGGGCCGTCTTCGCCCACACGTCGGGGTCGGCGGTGAGCGCGTCCAGGACCTGGGAGATGTACCAGGCGCCGTAGTTGGACGGCCAGTTGGAGTGCTCGCTGAAGGCTTCGGGGGCGGCGATCCAGGAGATCTGGGGGAGGGTGCCTCCCACCACGTCCGCGCGCAGCTTCTCGAAGTAGCCTTCGCCCGCGGCGGCGTTGGTTCCCGTACGGGCCTTCTCGTAGAGGGCGCTGCCGGGCTGGGCGCCCCGGTAGCTGTTGAAGTACAGCAGCGAGTTGTCGCCGTAGTTGCCGCGGTAGGCGTCGTTGATCCAGCCCCACGATCCGGCCGCGTCGAGGCCGTCGCCGATGTCCTGGTAGACCTTCCAGGAGACTCCGGCCGCCTCCAGGCGCTCCGGGTAGGTGGTCCAGCCGTAGCCGGCCTCGGCGTTGTTGAGGACCGGGCCGCCGCCCTGGCCGTCGTTGCCGGTGTGGCCCGACCAGAGGTAGTAGCGGTTGGGGTTGGTGGAGCCGATGAACGAGCAGTGGTAGGCGTCGCAGATGGTGAACGCGTCCGCCAGGGCGTAGTGGAAGGGGATGTCCTGGCGGGTCAGGTGGGCCATCGTGGTGGCCGTCTTGGCGGGCACCCAGTTGTCGTACTTGCCCTTGTTGAAAGCGCTCTGGCCGCCCGCCCAGTCGTGGTTGAGTCCCTGGAGGAACTCCATCCCGAGGTCCTCGGACGGCGGACGGAAGGGCAGCGTCTCTTTCGTGCCGTCGGACTGGTGCCAGACGGACTTGCCGCTGGGCAGGGTCACCGGGCGCGGGTCGCCGAAGCCGCGAACACCGCGCAGCGCGCCGAAGTAGTGGTCGAAGGAACGGTTCTCCTGCATGAGCACCACGATGTGCTCGACGTCCGCGATGGAGCCGGTGGTTCCCTGCGCGGGGATGGCGGCGGCGCGGGCGATGCTCTCGCTCAGCATCGTCAGGGCTGTGGTGCCGCCTGCGAGCTGCAGGAAACGCCGACGATTGAGTTCTGCCATGGCGGGAACGACCTCCGCGGTTGAGGGGTGGCTGAACACCCCAGCACAGCGCGTCCGGGGTTCCGGTAAGGGAGCCTGGCGTGACGTCGGCGCGTACACCAGGCGAACGCCGGTCGGGGTTGGTGCGCAGGTCGGCCGGTTTTCGGCTATCGCGAGAAAAGCCTTGGACCCCGTGGGCGCCCGTGCGGGACACTCCGCTTTCTGACCAGACGGTCCGAGAAGGCAGGGTTGGGATGGGATCGCCCGAATCGCACGGAAGTACACCGAACGCACATCCACCGCGCAGGAGTCCGGTGCTCCTCGCGCTCCGCTACTACGGACGGGAGTTGGTCCGCCTGCGATGGCTGACCGCGCCCGCGATGCTGCTCCCGGCGCTGGGCAACATCGGCATCCACTACATCGCACCGCTCGTCGTCGCGAAGCTCGTCGGTCGGATCGCAGGAGGAGAGGGAACCGCCGCGGACGCCGGGGGCGCCCTCGGCTGGGCGATGCCCTACGTCCTCGGTTTCGCCGGGGTCCTGCTGCTCTCGGAGGTGTTCTGGCGCATCGGGCTGCACTGCCTGAACCGCCTCGACGCCCGCGGGATCGAGCAGCTCTACGTCACCGGCATGGACGAACTGTTCGCCAAGGACGCCGCGTTCTTCCACGACAACTTCGCCGGATCCCTCACGAAGCGGGTCCTGAGCTTCGCCTCCCGCTTCGAGGAGTTCGTCGACACGCTGACGTTCTCGGTCATGGGCAGCTGCGTGCCCCTGCTGTTCGCCTCGGTGGTGCTGTGGCAGTACGACCCGCTGCTCGTCGTCGGGCTCCTGGCGATGATCACGATCACGGGGCTGTGCGTGGCGCCCCTGATCCGTCGCCGCCAGGTGCTCGTCGCCCGGCGGGAGGAAGCGATCGCCCGGGTGTCCGGCCACGTGGCGGACAGCCTGATGAACATGGACACGGTCCGGGCGTTCGCCGCCGAATCGCGCGAGGCCGCCGAACACCGCACCCGCGTCGCGGAGTCGAGGAAGCTCACCCTGCGCTCGTGGGACTACGGCAACCTGCGCATCGACACGCTGGTCGCGCCCCTGTCCGTGGCGACCAACGTGCTGGGGCTGATGCTCGCCATCGTGCTCGGCGGGGGAGCGCACGGGGTGGAGGCGGTCATCGTCGCCTTCACCTACTACGCCAGCGCGACGCGGATCATGTTCGAGTTCAACCAGATCTACCGTCGCCTGGAGAGCTCGATGACGGAGGCCGCGCAGTTCACCGAACTGCTGCTGACACCGCCGACCGTGCTCGACCCGGTGGAGCCCGAACCGCTGCGGCGCCCGCCGACCGCCGAGGTCCGGTTCGATCGGGTGGGCTTCGGCCACGCGGGCGGGAAGCCGCTCTTCGAGGACCTGGACCTGGTCGTGCCCGCAGGGTCCAAGCTCGGTCTCGTCGGCCGGTCCGGCGGGGGCAAGACCACGCTCACCCGGCTGCTGCTGCGGATGACGGACATCGACGCGGGCCGGATCCTGATCGGCGGGCAGGACATCAGCCGGCTGAGCCAGGCCGACCTGCGCAGCCTGATCGCCTACGTCCCCCAGGACCCGGCGATGTTCCACCGCACGCTGCGCGACAACATCGCCTTCGCCCGCCCGGACGCCACCGAGGCGGAGATCCGCCGCGCGGCCGAGGCGGCGCACGTCACGGAGTTCGCCGACGGGCTGGCGGACGGCTTCGACACCATGGTGGGCGAGCGCGGGGTGAAGCTGTCCGGCGGGCAGCGCCAGCGGGTCGCCCTCGCCCGGGCGATCCTGCGCGACGCGCCGATCCTGCTCCTCGACGAGGCGACCAGCGCCCTGGACTCGGAGAGCGAGATCCTGGTGCAGGACGCGCTGTGGCGGCTGATGGCCGGGCGGACGGCGCTCGTGGTCGCGCACCGGCTGAGCACGGTCGCCACCATGGACCAGCTCGTCGTCCTCGACCGCGGGCGGATCGTCGAGCAGGGCACGCACCACCAACTGCTCGCCGCGGACGGCGCCTACGCGAAGCTGTGGCAGCACCAGTCGGGCGGCTTCATCGACGACACCGCCGCACGGGCCGACCTGCGGTGATGGAGGGACGGGAGGGTGTCGTCGTACCGGCGGTGGTACGACGGCATCCGGTCAGAACTCCGCCGCCAGGGCGAGCTGTCGCTCGCGGTCCTGTCTGAGCAGTTGCGGGATGGCGCCGCTCGGAGCCACGCCCAGTTCCGCGGAGAGCAACTCCTGATAGCCGCGGTAGCGGCGGTGCGCGTCGGCCACCTCGCCGACGAACAGGCACGACTGCACGGCGATCCGCCGGGGCCCCTCCCGCAGCGGGTCGGCCTGGGTCGCGGCGTCGGCCAGTTCGAGCACCGCGGCGTGCTGGCGGCGTTGGAGGAACCTCTCGGCGAGGCGCTCCAGCGTCTGGACGCGCTGGACCTTCCACTTCTCCTGGAACGGTACGAGCCAGTCGTCGTCCCAGTCGTTCAGCAGCGGGTGGCGCAGTACGCTCCACGCCTGCGGCAGCCGGTCCTCGTCCGTCACCACCGCCCCGACCGCACCGGACACCGCCGCGATCAGCCTGGCCGCCGCCCGATAGTCCACCTCGACGTGATCGGCGAGGGCGACGGTGGTGTGCGAGGCCCGCAACAGGCCTCCGTCCGTGGCTTGATTCAGCCGCCACAAGGTCTGGCGCAACCGGGCACCCGCCCGGTGGGCCGGGGCATCGGGCCACAGGCGGGCGGCCAGATCGCCGCGCCTGAGCGGGCGGTCGGCGAGCACCAGGGCGGCGACGAGCCGTTGCTGGATGTCACTGAGATCGGTGACCTGCTGGTCGGTGCGGCAGACGAAGCCTGGCAACAGCGATATGTGCACGATGCCTAAGCCGGTGGGATTCATCGCACCTCTCGGGTCGTCCGACGGGCCGCCGGCCGCCGGGTGGGCGCTCCATTGATCCCGATTTCCACGTTCGCTTCACATGAGCTTCACAACGGCTGTGGTATGAGCGTGAGGCAAGGTCTGGAGATCGTCAACACCCGTGCGCGGCGCGTTCCAGTCGCTCCGGTCCACTGCCGCAAGACGCCCCGCCCGCGCTGCGTATGTCCCCTTCGCCGCTCCCGCACAACCCACATTCGTGGGGTTGTTTCACGGGTCCGCCGCGCGCAGTCTCGGTTGCGTCCCCGATCGAACGCGACAGCGAAAGGTGGAAGCATGACCTTCAACGCCCTGGAGTCCCTGCGTGCGGCCGGCGTCATCGGCGGCACGATGGCGCCCGCTCTCGAAGAGTTCTACGCCAGCCTGACCCCCGAGGAGACCAAGGTCCTCATCTCGACGAAGACCCGCCTCGCGGCGATCCTGCCCGACGTGGTGGCGCACTCCCAGGACTGGACCTCCCCGGAGGCCACGAAGGAGGGCTTCGACGCCGCGATGTTGTGTGCCTGCGGCCTCTGGTCGGGATCGGGCCAGGCCGAGAACTGACCGTTCCACAGGCGGGGTCCGGCGGCAACTCGCGTCGGGCCGCGCCTGTGCCAGCCCAGAGAGGAGGCGGGATGCGCGGAAACCTGGTTCGGAACCTGTCGTTGTTCGAGGTGCCCAACGACCTGACGTACTTCGTGCACGGCGAGGACCACCTCGTGGTCAACCCGGAGGTGGCCGCCCGGTGCGTCCTCTCCGGACGTGAGTTTCGGGTCCTCGAAACCCTGGCGGCCGCCCGGGCCCGCGGGGAGCAGCCGGGGCTGGAGCAGAACGACGAGACGGAACGCGTCCTCGCCAAGCTCATCCTGAACTGGATCGTGTACTTCAACGGCAACAAGCCCAAGGTCAGGCTGGGCGAACCGCCCCTGGGCGTCGCGTACTACGCCATCACCGACGGCTGCAACCTCCGCTGTCCCTACTGTTACGCCTCCTCCGAGAAGTGCCTTCCGGGCGAGCTCGACACCGCCGAATCCCTGGACCTGGTCTCGCAGATCGCCGACTTCGGCGCCGGGACCGTCATCTTCACCGGCGGCGAGCCGATGCTCCGCAAGGACTTGTTCCAGATCGTCGAGCACGCCAAGAGCAGCGGCCTCAAGGTCAACATCATCACCAACGCGACGATGATCCGGACCGAGGAGAAGGCCAAGCGGTTCGCCGAGCTCTTCGACGCCGTCACCGTGAGCCTCGACGGAGGTACGGCCGAGACCCACGACCGCACCCGCGGCAAGGGCGCGTTCGCCAAGACCCACCGGGCGATCCAGCTCCTCAACGAGGCCGGGGTGAAGCCGGCCATCAACCACATCGTCACCTCGGACAACATCCACGAGTTGGAGGACTTCGCCTCCTTCCTCGACGGAATCGAGATCCACAGCGTCCGCCTGATGAACCACAACGACCTGGGCCGGGGCGCGGACGACGCCTACGACTTCGGGTGGCAGGACCACCTGGACGTGCAGCAGCTCGTCTGGACCTCGCCGGTCGCCGGCAAGCTCAAGCCGGACGGCCCGAGGCCGGTCACCGCGTGCTCGGTCAAGGGCAACTGCGGCATGGGCGGGCACGAGATCTACGTCAACTCCCTCGGCGACGTCTATCCGTGCAAACTCGTCACGGGCAAGGGGGAGTTCGCCGGAAACATCAGGAAGCAGCCGCTGTCGGAGATCTTCGCCGGCCCGGTCCTGACCTCGATGCGCAAGAGCACCGTGTACGGCGGGGAGTTCCACGCCGACTGCGAGAAGTGCTACATCAAGGCGAACTGCGGCGGCGGCTGCCGGGCCGCGCACATGTCGGAGTCCGGGGACCTGCGGCGCAACAGCCGCCACCTGTGCCGGATCCTGCGGCACGGCGTCACCACGCAGCTGTGGCAGGAGACCGGCGTGACCCGCGCCGAACTCGCCCTGGACGGCCCCGAGATGACCGTCCCGCGGCTGGTCGCCAGCGGGGAGGTGCACGAGGCCCACGAGCAGTGGAAGACCTACGTCCGCCCGCCGGCGCCCGTGCCCGCGATCAAGGTGGGCGAACTGATTCCGATCATGCCGGTGAACAGGAGGCTGGGAGATGTCCCTGCACATCAGTGACGCGGTGATCTGGCAGGAGAGCGGGGACGGCATCTCGCTCTACCACAGCGAGTCCGGTGACTTCCGCACCCTGAACGCGACGGCCGCCCAGATCTGGGCGCTCGTGGAGAGCGACGGGGACCGGGAGACGGTCATCAGGAACCTGTCCCTGCTGTTCGCCGGGCACAACCCCGTGATGACGGCCCGCATCCGCGCCGAAGTGGACGCCTTCATCAGCTCCATGATCGAAGCCGACCTCATCGAGGAGACGGAATCCGGCACGCACGCCACACGGAGCGAGCCGGCCGCGCGGTCATGACCAAGGCCGTCGTCCTCGGCGGGGGCTTCGCGGGCGTGCTGGTGGCCAAGGTGCTCTCCCGGCACGTCGACGAGGTCACCGTCGTCGAGGGCGGCCGATACCCGGCCGGCCCGGGCATCCGGACGGGGCTGCCGCAGGCCTTCCACAGCCACGTGCTGGTGACCGCCGGGGCCGAGGCACTGGACAGCCTGCTCCCGGGAACGCTGGAAGCGCTCCTCGCCCGGGGAGCGCACCGCCGGGGCCTGCCGGACGGCGCGCTGATCCTGAGCGCGGACGGCTGGTTCCGCCGCCACGAGACCGGGGCCTTCATGGTCTCGTGCACCCGCTGGCTGATGGACCACGTCATCCGGCAGCGGGCCCTGGCCGACGGGGCGGTCACCGTACGGGAGCGCACCCGGGTCCTGGGCCTCGTGGGGGACGCATCGCGCGTGACCGGTGTCCGGGTCGCGGGCGAGGACGGCTCCGGCGAGACGCTCCGCGCCGACCTCGTGGTGGACGCGACGGGTCGGCGCTCGCGGGCCGGGCGATGGCTGACCGAGATCGGCGGACCCGGTGTCGAGGAGGAGGTGGTCGACCCGGGGCTGGCGTACTCCACCAGGATCTACCGGGCGCCCCCCGGCCTCGCCACCGACCTCCCGGCGATCATGGTGCACCCGCGGCCTTCGAGCGGCCGTCCGGGGTACGGAGCCACGCTGTTCCCCGTCGAGGGCGGCCGGTGGATCTTCACCCTGACCGGCACGCGCGCCGCCAGACCGCCGGTGGACGAGCCGGGATTCACGGACTGCGCGCGCTCGCTGCGCTCGCCGATCGCGGCGGAGCTGCTGGCGGCGGCCGAACCCCTCGGTGGCGTAAGGCCGTTCCGCGCCACCGCGAACCGCCGGAGGTACTTCGAGCGGCTGCCCCTGCCCGACGGGTTCCTGGTCATCGGCGACGCGCTGACGGCGGTGAACCCCGTGTACTCGCACGGGATGTCCGTCGCGCTGCTCGGCGCCGTGCGGCTGGACCGGGAGCTGGCGGAGCACGGAGCCCGGCCCTCCGTGCTGCCCGCGGTCCAGGCGGCGGTGGCGGAAGTGGCCGGCGAGTCCTGGAGGATGGCGACCGAACAGGACCGGGTACGGGCCTTCGCGGAGGGTTCCGGATCCGCGGAGGGCTCCGGATCCGGCTCCGCTGGGGGATCCGGAGCCGCGGCCGGACAGCGGATGCGGGCCCGGGTGTCCCAAGCGGTGCTCAGCAGCCCGGTGTTGATGACCCGGCTGTTCCGTGCCCAGACGCTGGTCCCGTCCCGGGAGGCTCTCCCGAGGCCCTCCGACGGCCGCTCCGTGGCCCCTCCGCTCGACACCGACGAGGCGGTCGCGCAGTTCCCAGGGCTCCGCGACTGGTGGTTCTCGGAGCGCGGCCTCCAACAACCCACCCCGGGAAGGGAACCGTGACCACCGAAGCCGTACCGCTGATCCCGCACTCCGTCCTGTTCGGCAACCCGTCGTACCTCGTGCCCGAGATCTCACCGGACGGGACCCGCCTCGTCTACCTGGCCCCGGACGACGGCGTGCTGAACGTGTGGACGGCGCCCGTGGACCGGCCCGAGGAGGCGAGGCCCGTCACGCACGACCGGGGCCGCGGCATCCGGACGTACGGCCTGTGCCACGACGACCGGACCCTCTTCTACCTGCGCGACCGGGACGGCGACGAGAGCTGGCGGGTCCACCTCGTCGACCTGGTCACCGGCCGGGAGCGCTGCGCCACGCCCTTCGACGGCGTCCAGGCGCGGGTGCTGGCGCACAACCGGTGGCACCCGACGACCCTGCTGATCGGGCTGAACAAGGACCGCCCTGGGCTGCACGACGTCTACGCCCTCGATCTGCAGACGGACCGGCTCGCCAAGGTCGCGGAGAATCCCGGGTACGTGAGCTGGATCGTCGACACCGACCTGCGGGTGCGCGGCGGCACGGTGATGAAGCCCGACGGCGGTCTGTCCGTGTTCCTCGACCCACCGGAGGGGTCCGGTGCCCCGGGTGGCCCGGACGGCCCCGCGCCCTGGCTCGACGTGCCCTACGAGGACGCCATCGGGACGCGCGTCGTCGGCTTCTCGCGCGATGGCGCCACCTGCCACCTCCTGTCCTCCATCGGGGCCAACGCCAGCCGCCTGTTCGCCGTCGACCTCGCGACCGGGCGGCGGACGCTGCTCGCGGAGGACCCGGTGTACGACGTCAAACAGGTCGAGTTCGACCCGGTGAGCCGACGGCCGCAGGCCGTGCTGTTCGCGAAGGACCGCGACGAACGGGTCTTCCTCGACGAGGAGTTCGGAAAGGACCTCGGGCGGATCCACGGCGAGCTCGCGCTCCTGTCGGTCGACGGCGAGGTCTACGTGGACCGCACCGACCGCGGCGACCGGCTGTGGACGGTCTCGGTGGTGACCGGAGCCGGTCCCGTCCTCTACTACGTCTACGACCGGCCGGCCGGCGCGCTCCGCTACCTCTTCAGCCACCAGCGGGAGCTGGAGGCGTACACGCTGGCCAGGATGGAGCCCTTCGCCTTCGCCGCGCGCGACGGGGTCACCGTCCACGGCTACGTCACCTGGCCGCCCGGAGCCGAACGCGCGGGCCTGCCCGCGGTGGTGAACGTGCACGGCGGGCCCTGGGCCCGTCACACGTTCGCGTTCGACGAAGAGGCGCAGCTCCTGGCCAATCGCGGCTACGCCTGCATCCAGGTCAACTTCCGCGGTTCGACGGGCTACGGCAAGAAGTTCCGCAACCTGGGCGCCAAGCAGTGGGGCGCCGCGATGCAGACCGACCTGCTCGACGCGGTCGCCCACCTGGTCGCGGGCGGCGGGATCGACCCCGCGCGCATCGCGATCATGGGCTGCTCGTACGGGGGTTACGCAGCGCTGGTCGGCGCGGCGTTCACCCCGGAGGCGTTCACGTGCGCGATCGACCTCTGCGGTCCGTCGAACCTGCTGACGCTGCTGGCGGCCGGGGCGCCCTACCGCAGCGCGCTGCGTTCGTTCATGCACGCCCACGTGGGGGACCCGGAAACGGACCGCGCCATGCTGTGGGAACGCTCGCCGCTGTCGCGGGTCGACGCGATCCGCATCCCCGTCATGGTCGTCCAGGGCGCCAACGACGTCCGCGTGCCCCGGGCGGAGGCCGAGCAGATCGTCGCGGCACTGGCGGCCAAGGAACTTCCGCACGAGTACCTGCTGTTCCCCGACGAGGGCCACGGCCTGGCCCGGCCCGCCAACCGGCAGGCTTACTACGCCGCGGTCGAGCGGTTCCTCGCGGAGCACCTGGGCTGAATCCGCGTCAGGCCAGGGCCGCCCGCACCAGGTTCGGCAGGTGCAGGCGGGTCTCCGCCTCCTCGTGGTCGGCCCGGACGAACCCTCCGCCCGTCAGTGCACCCAGCCCGTCCACCACCCGGGTCAACGGCCGGTCCAGGACTTCGGCGGCCTCGCAGACGGTCAACGCCTTGTCGAAGCAGGCCAGTTCGCCGAGGAGCGTGCGAGGTTCGGGGGCCAGCCGTTCGACTCCGGCCCGGATCGGGCAGCCGATCGTCCCGGGAACACCGGCGGGCCGGGCGGCCGCCGGGAGTTCGAGCAACTGGGCCGCGGGCATGTCCGCGAGCCGGTGCAGGCTCAGTACCCCACCCCCCGCGGCGGCCGCCTCCAGCGCGGCCGGCAGACCGTCCAGGGTCCGGCACAGCCGCACCGCAGCCCCCGCGTCCGCCCGGCCGAGTACGAATCCCGGCCGGACCTCCGAGAGCCGGTCCACGAGCAGCCGCACCGACGGCACGGCGGCCAGGGCGTCCAGGGACCCGGCCGCCTCCCAGTCCGGCCCGGGGACCGTCAGCGGCGCGAGCACCGTCCCCTGGATGCCGGCCACGTTCCACGGCGCCCGTGACGTACTGATCACCCGGATGCCCGGACAGTACGCCAACAACTCCTCCACGCCGACCGGCTCCCGGGCGTCGGCGACCCCGTCGAGCACGACCAGCAGCTCGTGCCGGCCGATGAGGCGGCAGACCGCGGACACGTCCTGCGCACCCGATTCGACGAGCAGGCGCAAGGACCGCAGCAAGGGCCCGAAGGCCGTGCCGTGACCGTCGGGGGCCACCGTCCCGGACCCGATCCACAGCACGGGCCAGCCGCGCCGGGAGCCGAGCCGCGCCGCCGTCTCCGCGGCCACCCGCGACTTCCCCACGCCCGCAAGCCCCGAGAGGGAGATCATCCGGCGGTGATCCGACTCCAGGGCGCCCACCATCGCCCGGACCTCGACGTCCCGCCCGAGGAGGGCGTTGACGGACCCGGGCACCGCCGGGCAGGGATCGGCTCCGACCGGAGCCGGCCCCCCGCTGCCCAGGCCCGCGGTGACGAAGAGCTCCCGCGCCAGGCCCTCCAGTCCCAACGCGTCGGCGAGCAGCCGGACGGTCTGCATCCGCGCGTTCACCCGGCCCGACTCCAGGGCCCGGATCGTCCGCGGGCTGATCGTCGAGAGGTCGGCCAGCGTCCGCTGGGTGAGCCCGGCCTGCACGCGCTTGAAACGGAGCAGTTCGGGAAACGACGGGGCCTGGGCCTGGGCGCTGTGGACCATAGGCCAGGAGGGTAGGAGGGGCCCGTTCCGTACGCGTCTCCGCGGCGTCCCCGGCACGTCTGCGCTCCGTCTCCGTCGGCCGTCAGACCACCTTCGAACCGGGGTGCGAACCGCGGTCCAGCAGATCCAGCGAGAGGGTCAGCAGCGAGACGGCCAAGGGGTCGGACGCGTCCATGACCGCGTGTTGGGACAACCGGGCCACCAGCTCTCCCATGCGCGGCGACGCGTCCGCGGCCTGCTCGCTGCGCCGCAGCAGCGCGAGGCTCAGGGCGGCCTGCGTGGCGAGCAGACCCAGCAGTTCGATGTCGTCGAGTTCCCGGCCCGGGGCGTTCTCGTCGTGGGCGTGGCGGTCCAGCACCTCGATCACGCCGATGCACTCCCCGTCCGCGATGAGCGGGGCGGCCATGATGCTCGCGGGAACGTACCCGGTGGAGGCCGCGGCGTCGCGGGCGAACCGGTCGGTCGCGCCCACGTCGTCCGTGATCAGCGGCTGCCCGCTGGCCGCCACCCAGCCGGCGATGCCGGTGCCTGGCTCGAACCGCCTGCCGACCAGGCCCTGTTCACCCTCGCCCGCCACCGCCGCGAAGATCAGCTCACCGGTGTCGGGGCTCACCATGAAGACCGAGGACGCGGCGGCCCCGTAGATGTACCGGGCCACCGTGACGACAGACTGCAGGAGCTGACGTTCGGTGGCCATCAGATCGTGTGGCCAGGGTTTCATTCTTCTCCGCCTCCTTCTCCTTGAACCGATACGTTCGCCGCGCAGTGGTACAGGACGCTCTTGAGCTGGAACGGCGTGAGCCACGGGTGCTTGCTCAGGACGAGGGCCGCGATCCCGGCCATGTGCGGCGCCGCGAAACTGTTGCCGGTGTTGCGGACCGTGCCGCCGCCCAGGCTCGCCACGGGTACGCGCACCCCCCGGGCGCGGAACTCGACCGGGGGAGCGGCGTTGTAGTAGAAGCGCATGCCGTCCGGCTCGGCATGGCTGGCGACGGAGATCACCGAGGCGAAGTTCCACGGGAAGCTCTCGATGGGCAGATTGTGCGCGGCCGCCACGACCGCGGTCCGGCGGAAGTAGGCGCGATCGCACAACTCGCCCAGCCGGTCGCGGAATTCGACCCTCGTCGTCGACAGGCTCATGCTGATGACGTCGAACCCCTCCTCGATCGCGAAGGCGAGCCCGGCGATCAGCGCGGAGGCGCTGCCGGCCCTCCCGTCGCCGAGCACCTTGAGCGAACTGAGCGACACCCGGGGCGCGATGGAGCGGATGATCCCCGCGCAGGCGGTCCCGTGCCCGGCACTGTCGAGCGGCTCGCACTCCTCCACGCGCGGAGCCCGGCCCTCGGCGCTCACCACCTGCCAGGCCCGCTCGACCGTGCCCACCAGCGGATGCCCGGCCTGGACACCGCTGTCGAGCACGCAGACCCGTACGCCCTCGCCGTCGGCGCCTTCCCACGCCCAGCGGGGACCGATCCCCTCGAACAGGGCCGTCGGCAGGGGCTCGCCGGGGTCCCCGCCGGCCGGCATGCTCCACGCGGGCATCCCCGACGCGTGCGGCCGCCGCTCGCGCCGCCAGGGCGCGCCGTTCACATCCATGCCCGTACCGCCCCCAGCGGTTTCACCGCGCCGACGGCCGCGTAGCTGTCGGCGGCCAGAGCGGCCATCGTGCGGGCCTCGGCCCCCTCGCCCAGGTACCGGTGGGCCCGGGCCAGGTCGAAGCAGACCTCGCCCCGCAGGCACGGGTCGTCGAGGTTCCGGAGCAGCCGCAGCACCTCGGCGCGCATCGGCTCGGCGAGGCCCTGCGCCGCGGCGCCCAGCACGGCGGCCGACAGGCACAGGATCCGCCCCCGGACGTCCATCTCCTCGCGCCGCGCGAGCAGCTCCGCGATCCGGCGGTCCGCCTCGTCCGTCCGGTCCCGGCGGGCGCACTCGCGGGCCGCCTGCACCCGCATGGTCAGCGCGACCGGTACGTAGCCGGCCTGTTCGAGAGCGTCCGCCGCGCGGCAGTAGCGCCGCTCGGCCTCCGCGTGCTCACCGTCCAGCGAGGCGGCCAGCGCGGCCACCTGATCGACCAGGACCCGCCCCATGGTCAGCCGGAGCTGTACGACCACGGACTCGGCCTCGGTCAGCGTCGAACGCGCACCGCTCCGGTCCCCGGTGAGCGCCAGGCAGCGCGCGCGGGCGGCCAGCGCGGGCAGGGCCAGGAACCGGTCGGCGGCGAACCGCTCCAGGAGCTCCGCGCATCCCGCGAACTTCTGCGCCATCGGACTCGGCGACCACTGCCGGATCTCGCACAGCGCCACCAGCAGGCGGTCCTCCTCGTACGCGTCGCCGACGCCACGGGCGTGGTCGAGCGCCGCGCAGGCCGCCTCCTCGGCCGCCCCGAAGCGGCCGTGGTCCAGGTGGATCAGCATCAGCAGCTGCTCGAACCGGCACCGGGCGGACCGGTCGGGATCCTCTCCGTCGAGTCCGTCGAGCGCGGCCCGCAGCCCCTCCACATCGGCCGCCGCGACCTTGCCGAGCCGGGCGGCCAGCAGGAGCCGCTGTACCCGTATCAGGGCGGGAACCGACGGGGCGCGCCACTGGTCCTCCTCCACCACCTCCAGCGCACCCCGGGTGTCCCCGGACAGCATGAGGGCGTCGCTCAGTCGGACGGCCGCGACGGACCGGCACCGGTCCGGCCCGCCCCGCGCCAGTACGAGCGCCCGTCCGAGCAGCCCGATCGCCGTCGGCACGTCACGCTGCCGCAGCGCCACGGTGCCCTCGCCGAGCAGGGCCCCGGCCGCCTGCCGCGCCAGTTCCGGCAGCTCCGCATCGTCCGGGCGCAGCCCTCCGAGGAGCCGGGTGGCGGCTTCGAGGTGGAAGCCGGGACTGAAACCGTGCTCGGCCAGCCGCCGGTGCCAGGAGACGCGCTGCTCCTTCTCCAGCCTGCCGTACGCCACTTCGTGCACCGGCTGCTGGACGAAGCGGTAGCCCCCCACTTCCTCCGTGGCCCGGAACAGCCGCCGGCCGGCCAGCTCCGCGACCGCCGCCTCCGGAGCCGGCTCGCCCAGCAGCGCGAGCTGCTCCAGGGTGAACGAGGGCCCGATCACCGAAGCCGCGCCCAGCAGCCGCCGGCCCGGGGCGGGCAGCCGGTCGATCATCGCCCCCACCATGGCCGTGATGCTCGGCGGGACCTCGTCGACGGTCCGGCCGTTCCTCAGCCAGTCCATCATCAGCCGGATGTACAGCGGGTTGCCCGCGCTGTACAGGGCGACCCGGTCGACCTGTTCGGCCAGGTCGAGCCCGTGCAGTTCCACCTCGTCGCCACTCCCGCGCGCGGCCAGCGAGACCGCCAGCCGCGCGCTGTCGGCCGGGAGCAACGCCCCGACCTCGATCACGTCCGGCCACTGCGACGCGTCCGGCTGCCGCGTCGCGTCCGGCTCCTGTGTCCCGTGCGGCTCCCGCGGCCCGTCTACCTCCCGCGGCCCGTCTACCTCCTGTGTCCCGTCCACCTCCAGCGTCCCGTCCGCCTCTCGCGCCCCGGGAACCTCCCGTGTCCAGGGCCCTTCCCGTCCCGCGAGCTCCGGTCTGGACACGCAGACCATCAGGAGCGGGAGGTCCCGCAGACCGTCCATCAGCTCGCCGATGAGCCGCAGGAGCGACTGCCCGGCCCACGCGAGGTTGTCCCACACCACGACGAGCGGGCCGTGGGCCGCGGCGGTCAGCAGTTCGCGGGTCGCCCAGGACACCTCCTCGACGCCCGGGCCCGGGACCGCACCGGCCCGCCGGGGGAGCGAGGCGTCGCGCAGCGCCGCGAGCACTCCGGCGATCCGCTCGTCCGCCCGCAGCAACTCCGCGCAGGACGGCGCCCGCCGGGCCAGCGCGTCCAGCATTTCGACGAGCGCCCCGTAGTTCCCGGCCGTTCCGTAGGACTGGCAACTGCCGAACACCGCGACGGGCCTTGCCCCGGCCGCGACGAGGTCGTCCACGGCCTCCCGGACCAGGCGGGTCTTGCCGATGCCGGGTGGACCGAGCACCGTCACCAATTCCGCGTGCCGCTCCCGGGCCACCCGGTGGTAGACCCGGCGCAGCCGGTGGCGTTCGGCGCTGCGGTCCACCATGAGGGAGTCCTCGTAGGCCCCGCCGTCCGCCGCCTCACCGGTGACCAGCAGCACGGGCACCGGCTCGGCCTTGCCCTTCAGGGCCACCGGGGGCACCGGGACCATCGTGTAGTGGGGCCGGGCCAGGTGCGCCACGGTCTCGTTCACGATGATCTCCCCGGCGACCGCCAGCGACTGGAGGCGTGCGGCGAGGTTGACCACGTCACCGACGACCCGGATGCCGGCCCGGGCCGAACGGGTCACCAGCGCCTCACCGGCCGCGATCCCGCAATGGACCTCGACCGGAGCGGCGTCGGTGGCGGGCGTGCGCAGGTCATGGACCTCGGCGCGGATCCGCATCGCCGCGCGCAGCGCCCGCGGAGCGTCGTCCTCCTGGGAGGTGTCGGCCCCGAAGACCGCCATGACGGCGTCGCCGATGAACTTCTCGACGACCCCGCCGTGTTCCTCCACCGCGGCCGAGCAGATCTCGTAGTACTCGTCGAGGAGCCGTTGCAGCGGCTCCGGGTCCACGCGCTCGGCGAGCCGGGTCCACCCGACCAGATCGAGGAAGAGAACGACCACCAGTCTCCGGCTCATGCGCGCTCAGAGCAGCTTCAGGTCGTGCGCCCACACCTCGGCATCCGCACCGGAATCCGCCTCGACCAGCCGCAGCTGCACCGATACGACGACCGACGTCTCCTCCTCGGTCAGGCCCGCCAGCACCTCGCGCTGCGCGGTGCTCAACTGATCGACCGGAAGCCCGGCCTCGCGCAGAGCGGTCAGAGGGTCGAACACGTCACCCACCCCTTTCACGGGGCCGCACGGCGGCGGCCAGACATCGATCGGCAGGAGCCGGTGGACATAGCAGTAGGCCACCAGCTCAGCCCTGTTCCTGCAGTTGAACCGGTCGAGCAGGACACTGATCTCCTCGCCCACCGTGTGCCTGCTCAGGCGCAGCGCACGGGCCACGCGGTCGGTCGTATGACCTCGCGCCACCAGGGCCACGAGCACCAGGCCCCGGCTGGAGATCTCGGCACCCCGTATCGCCGTCACCGGCGAGAGCTCCTCACGACGCACTCCTCACGACGCTCTCCTCACGACGCTCTCCCTCAGGACGCTCGCCCTCGGGACGCTCTCCCTCAGGACGTACTGCGTACGAACAACTCGCGGACCATGACGGCGGCCATGAACGAGACGCCGTGCCAGCGCGCCTTGCGTTCGAACCAGAGCCAGTCCCCGTCCGGGTTGGCCTCCAGGAACACCGCCTCCCCGGTGTCGGACACGAGCAGGTCGAACGCCCCGTAGCGCAGGTTCCAGGCGGTGCACAGGGTGCGTACCGCCTCGGCCGCGGGGGGCGGGCAGTCGACGCGCGTCACGGTGACGCTGTCGGGATCCGTCATCGGGCTCGACGGATCGGGCTTGCGGACCTCGAAGGCGCAGATCCCGCCGTCGAGGTGATAGACGCGCAGCTCGCGCGCGTGCGCCACGTACTCCTGGACCACGACCGGGCGCTCTCCCGCAACGCCCGGGGCCGGTCCGGCGCCCCGTTCCACCGCCTCCAGGTCCACGACCGAGGGCAGGACGGCCTTCCAGTTGCCCCGGTCCGGCTCGAACAGCCGGAAGTCCGGAGTCTTGACCAGCAGGGTCGGCGCCCCCACCTCGCGCGCCCCCGCCGGCACGTCATTGGTGACGACCGTACGGGGCGTGCGCACGCCCAGCCGGCGCGCCTGGGCCAGCTGACCCGGCCCGACGACCGTGCCGCCGGGCAGCGCGGTGTCCGCCGTGGCCGCCACCTGCCGGAGGAACCCGGACCAGGACTCGGCCCGCAGCGGATTCATCGAACCGGCAGGCCTCGCCTGAGCCATCAGCGCGCAGGCCGAACCGTGTCGTACCCACACCACGGCCGGTCTGACCCGGCGCCCGGAGACGTGCAGCAGACCGGTGTCCACGTCCAGAGTCAGGGGCGTCGACATGAGTTGGTCCTGCCGGATCAGTATCGCCGGAGTTTCCAGAGGTCCCGTCAAAGCATCGCGAACGACCTCCAATTCACGGCCGCCCGCGCAATTCACCAGAACCACAACGGATTGGCCGTCACGGTCTTCCGCCTGTCCAGAACGGCTCATCTGCGCATGCTAGCCAACGGTTCCGTGCGGCAGGCGGCAGAACGGAGGCAGTTCCACGGCAGCTTGGGCAGTGGCCGCTTCCGTGCCGTCCCGCGGGCGTAACGTCCAGCCGCAGCAAGTCGATCGGCCATCCCGGAAAAACACCGGCCGGAGAAACACCAAGAGGAACATCGATCACATTGTGGAGGGCGGACCGTGGCGAATGGTGTGGTGAACGCCGAGGAACTGACCAAGCGTTACCGCGGGAAAGAGACGCCGGCAGTCGACCGTATTTCATTCGACATCGCCAAAGGCGAGACCATCGGGCTGCTGGGACCCAACGGTGCCGGAAAGACCACCCTGATGAAGATGATCTGCGGCGTCACCCCTCCCACCACCGGGCGGATCCGGGTGTTCGGCGTGGATCCGGCCCGAGACCCGGTCGCCGCCAAGACCGGCATCGGCGCGATGCACCAGTCCGCCCCGTACGACGAGATGCTCTCGGCCCTGGACAACCTGCTGATCGCCACCCGCTTCAAGGGCCTGTCCTGGCGCACCACCCGCCCCTGGGCGATGGAGGTGGCCGAGTACCTCGGCCTGGGGGACCACCTGTCCCGGCTCGTCTTCCAGCTGTCCGGCGGACAGCGCCAGCGGCTGCAGCTCGTACGGGCCCTGCTGACCATCCCCGAACTCCTCATCCTCGACGAGCCCTCGGCCGGGCTGGACGTGGCCGGCCGGCACCAGATCGAGCGCTTCGTCCGGTGGCTGCGCGAGGAGTACGGCATGACCGTGATCTGGACCAGCCACATCATCCAGGAACTGGAGCGCAACGCCCAGCGGGTCCTGGTCATCAACCAGGGCAAGGTGGTCCGCTTCGCCCAACCGAGCGAACTGGTCAAGGAGTTCGGCGGAGCGCACCTGCTGGTCAGCGTCGACGACGCGGTCGGTGCCAAGGTCGTCAAGGAGTGGGCGGCCGCGGCCGGACTGACCGCGACGGCCCAGGACGCCGAGGTGCGCATCGAGAACGCGCAGGTCCGGGACGTGCTGCCACAACTGTCCCGGCACTGCCACGACTCCGGAGTCGCGATCTCCGGAATCTCCACCGTCACCGACTCGCTGGAGCAGGTCTTCCTGCGCATGACCGGGAACGAGGGCTGAGACCGTGGCCGACCTGGGATTCAAGACCACCGCACCGGTCGCGTCGGGCAAGCCGGCGGACTTCACCGCCGTGTTCTACCGCGAGTACGCGCTCCTCGCCCGCAACAGGGTCAACCTCATCCTCGGTCTGACCCCCATGCTCGTGTACCTGCTCCTGGTGAACACCTCGCTGGGCAACGTCGTCGGGAACATCACCTACCGCGGCGAAACCCTCCCCTTCGCCGTCTTCCTCCTCCCCATGGTGCTGGCCATGTCGGTGGTCAGCGCCTCCGGGACGACGGGCATGGCGATGTTCCAGGAGGAGATGAGCGGGGTGTCGACCCAGCTCTGGAGCTGGCCGCTGCGCCGGTCGCGCTTCCTGGCCGGCAAGCTGCTGGCCGGGGTCTCGCTCGTACTGGCCCAGAGCCTGCTGGCCCTGGCCGTCGCCGCGATCATCTTCGACTACCCGTTCCACGCGTCCCACTGGATCTGGCTGCTGCTGGCCCTGGTGCTCTCTTCGGTGGCGTTCAACGGGCTGTACCTCGCGGCGGCCGTCCTCATCAGCGACTACCGCACCTTCATGGTGCTCACCAGCGTGTCGGTGCCCGTCCTCGTCTTCGCCGCACCGTCGCTGTCCACCACGCAGCAGCTCCCCACCGTGCTGCGGTGGATCTCGACGGTGAACCCGGTGTCGTACGCCGTCACCGGGATGCGCGACGCCGCGATCTTCGGCCTGGGCAAGGCCTGGCCCTCCCTGGTGGTGCTCGCCGTCGTCGCGATCGTCGCCAACTTCGTCGCCGGCCGGGCGCTGTTGCGGCGCACCCGGAACCTCTGACCCGCAGGAGCTCTCCACCGTGCAGACCGACGACACCGTGCAGTCCGACGCCAGCATGCAGTCCGACGCCACCATGCAGGCGGACGACTCCGTGCAGACCCACGATGCGCCCCTGGCCTGGCTCGCCACGCCGCACGACCGTTCCGTGCACCGCCTTCCGGGCACCGACCGGGCCCAACCGCCCAAGGCCACCTGGGAGATGGCGACCCGCGCGGCCGCCAAGGTGGGCGTCACCCGGGTCGCCGACATCACCCGGCTCGACTCCATCGGCATCCCGACCTTCCAGGCGATCCGGCCGCTCTCCAGAACGCTCGCCGTCTCCCAGGGCAAGGGGATGACACCCGAACTGGCCAGGCTCTCGGCGGTGATGGAATCCGTCGAGACCTGGCACGTGGAACAGCCGGCCCTGCCCGCGCTGACCGCCACCCCCCGCAAGCTGCGTACGCAACTTGGCTACGAGGTGGGCGCATTGGCTCCCTCCGCGCCGAGCCTGCTGCACGACGGGTTGCCGCTGGACTGGGTGGCGGCCAGATCCCTGGTCGACGGGGCGCGCACCCTCGTTCCCGTGAACGTGGTCCGGCTGACCCTGGAGGAGCACGCCGACTGGAACCCGCCGGTGTTCTTCGAGTCGACGAACGGCCTGGCCAGCGGGAACACCCGCATCGAAGCCGCTCTGCACGCGCTCTGCGAGGTCATCGAGCGCGACGCGATGACGGCCGCGGTCACCGGGGGCGGGGACATGGGCGTGCGCGTCGACCCGCGCTCCCTCGGGTCACCGGTGGCCGACGAGCTGTGCACGCTGATCGAACGGGCCGACGTCACCCTGGAGGTCCGCCTCGTCCCGTCGCCCACCGGCCTGCCGTGCTTCCTGTCCTGGGTGGCGAGCGAGGAGTACCCGGCGCCGATGTTCGGCTTCGGCTGCCACCTCAGCCCGGAGATCGCCCTCACCCGCGCCGTCTCCGAAGCGGCACAGGCCAGGCTCGCGTACATCTCGGGGGCCCGGGACGACCTCCGGGACGACTTCGGGCACGTGGACGCCGGCCGGCTGCGCAGCGCGCGGTCCGGTCCGGCGGCCGCCGACATCAAGGGCCTCGTGGAGGAACCCGTCCCGCACGACAGTCTGGCCGGCGCCCTCGCCCACGTGGTGCGCCGGGCGGCCGCCGCCTTCTCCCATCCGCCCCTCCTCGTCGACCTGACGCGTGAGGAGATCGGGGTCCCGGTCGTCAAGGTCGTGGCTCCGGGGAGCCGCGTATGCCCGGAGGTGCTGTAGTGAAGGGGGCCGGCGTGAACGGGTCAGGCGTGAGCGGGGCCAGGGTGATCGTCTACGCGGGGCCGACCCTCTCGGCCGCCGACGTCCACGCCGTGCTCCCGGAGGCGGAGGTGCGCCCGCCCGCGGGCCGGGGCGACCTCCTCGCCGACCGGTGGCACCCGGGAGACGTGGTCGTGATCGTCGACGGCTACTTCCGGGAACGGCGCTCCGTCGGCCACAAGGAGATCCTCCAGGTGCTCACCGAGGGCGCGGAGGTGATCGGCGCCGCGAGCATGGGCGCGCTGCGGGCCGCGGAACTCGCCCCGTGCGGCATGCGGGGCCTCGGCACCGTCTTCACCATGTACGCCTCCGGCGAGATCGACGGGGACGACGAGGTGGGGGTCCTGCACGGCCCGGCCGAGATGGGGTACCCGGCGCAGACCGTGGCCCTGGTGAACCTCCGCTACGGCTGCAAGGAGGGCGCCGAAACCGAGCTGATCGCGCCCGACGCCGGACGGCGGATCGTGGCGGCGGCCGCGGCGCTGCCCTTCACCCACCGCGGCTGGAAGGACATCGAGCGGGCGTTGGACGACGAGGACCACGAATCCCTGGGGACGCTGGAGGAGATGATCGCCTCGGGCGTCTGGGACCTCAAACGGCTCGACGCGATGGCCGCGCTGCGCGCGATCGCGAGCCGGGGCGCGGTGGCCCCCGGTCCGGTCGCGCCCGAGGTGCCCTTCACCGGCATCAGCCGGACCCAGTCCCTGGTCCGCCGGACCCGCCGGGAGCACGCTCCCGGCCGGTGGATGTCGGACCTCGACGTACTGGACGCCGCCCGGCTGTTCGACGAGGGCTACCCCGCGCTGCACGAGGACGTGCTGACCGGTCTGCTGGAGGAGCTCGCCGGGGCCCGGGGCATGACGCTCGAAACGTACGCACGGGCCAAGCTCGGGCTCGACGGCCGGTCGGCGCTGCCGGACTCCCTCGCGCGCTGGTTCACGGAAGGGGAACGGGACGGGCTCCCCGTCGCCGACCGGATCCGGCTCCTCATGGTGCGGGTGTGGCCCGTATGGCAGTCGGTGGACTGGCGGCCGGCGGTCCTGGCGCGGATGCGGGAATCCGAGCGCTGGGAGGAGTGGTGCGCTCTCGTCGTCCGGGCCGACGAGGCCGCGGAGGAGACCAGGCCCAGGCTGGTGGTCCCGCCGCCGCCGATGTGCGCGAAGCTCTTCCTGCGCCACTGGCAGGGGCGCGGCACCTCACCGGACGTCGAAATGGCCCGCCGAGGGTTCTCCGGCCCCGACGGGCTGGGCGGGGCGGTCACGAGGTTCTTCGCCCTCGACGTCCTGCGCGGCCGTGAACGCCGCAACGCCGGGGCCCGCTGACCGCGGGCGGGGCGCGGATCGCCGCCGCGCTGGACGGGCTTCCGGCACCGTCCCCGGCCGGCTGCCGGCCCGCCCGCGCCCGTGGACGGTGCCACGGTGATCGCGCCGGGGCAGCGGTGCAGCCAGGTGCTGCGGGAGTACTTCGTCCGGGAGATCGGGCCCGGCTTCCACCTCGACGCCTTCATGCGGGATTACGTCGCCCAGGGCGCGGGACGCACCCTCGCCGAGGCGGTCGCCCACTGGTACGCCACCCGGGAGTAGGCGTCCCAACCCCAGGAGATCGGGGCCCAGTTCGAGCTGAACCGGTTCCTCCGGGACTGGCACACCCGCCACCCAGACGGCATCCGCCCGCAGGCCCTGGCCGCGTGGCGGGCCCACCGCTCCAGCCCCCGGAAGGCCCCCGTCAACCTCGGGCCGCAGTGAGCTCCGGCTCCGAGGGCTCCGGCTCCGAGGGCTCCGGCAGGCGCCGGGCCAGGGCCCAGGCCAGCAGCGGGAGCGCGGCCAGCGGGAGCAGGGCCGTCCGCAGGGAGGCCGCGTCGGCCGCCGCGCCGATCAGGGGGCTCGCGAGACCGCCCACGCTGACGGTCAGGCCCAGGGTGACCCCGCTCGCCGTGCCCATGCGGGTCGGCAGGTAGTCCTGGCCCAGGGTGACCTGGAGGGAGAACGGCACGTACAGCGCAGTGGCGGCCAGCGCCGAGCAGACGTACACCAGCGGCAGCGGCAGGAAGAGGACGCCCGCGACGGCCGGCACCACGGCCGCGTAGGCGCGGTGGACGGTGGTGACCCGGCCCCAGCGGGCGGCCAGCCGGCCGCCGAGGAGGGTGCCGCCGGCGCTCCCGGCGAAGAGGGCGAACAGGGCGACGGCGCCGGCGGTTTCGCCGCCGCCGCGCTCGCGGACGTACAGCGCGATGAAGGTGCTCAGGCCGGTGAAGACGACCGAGCGCACGACGACCACCAAGGAGAGCCGCAGGAAGGCCCGCCAGTCGTCGCGGGGGCGCCGGGACGCTGCCGGGGCCGGGGCCGGGGCCGGGGCCATGGCCGCCCGGTCCGCGGCCGAACGCTTCGCGGACGGCGGCCTGTTGAGGAACACGCCCAGCGCCGCCGGGGCGGCCAGCAGCCACCACCCCGCCGGGCCCGGCAGTGCCAGCGCGCCGACCACCAGCAGCGGGGCACACGCGAAGCCGATGTTGCCGCCGAGCGCGAACCAGCTCATCGCGCCGTGCCCGGGGCCTCCCACCGTACGGACCAGCCGGGCCGCCGCCGGGTGGTACGCGGCGACGCCCAGCCCGGACAGGGCGACGGCGGCGAGGGTGGCCGCGTACCCCGCGTCGAGTCCGACCAGGGCCACGCCCAGCCCCGCGGCGGCCGTGGCCAGCGGGATCAGCCAGGGCATCGGCCACCGGTCGGTGAGCGCACCGAACAGCGGCTGGACCACGGAGGAGAGCAGCGAGGCGGCCAGCACGATGCCGGACGCGGCGGCGTAGCCGTACGCGCGCTCGGAGACGAGGAAGGGCACGAGCGCGGCGACGGCGCCCTGGTACACGTCCACGCAGGAGTGGCCCGCGGAGAAGGCGGCCGTACGGAGCCGGGCCGGGCCTGGCGCCGGGGCAGGGGTGGAGGTGGAGGTGGAGGCGGAGTCAGAGGGCAGGGTCTGGGGCGGTCTCGAGGAGGTCACCGGTCGAGAATCGCTCTCGCCAGGGGCGTCCCGCTTCCGATAAATTGCCGGGTGATGCAGAAAATCCGCCACACCCCGCGCGCAGCGACGAGCATCCGCGAGCTCGACACCCACCACGGCATCGATCCGCACCGGCACGACGACCACCAGATCTGCTACGCCGGTTCCGGGGTGCTGTCCGTCACCACCGACGCCGGTACCTGGGTGGCGCCGACCACCCGCGCCCTGTGGATCCCCGCCGGGACCGTGCACGAGCACCGGGCCTTCGGCCGCGTCGACCTGCACTGCGTGGGTCTGCCCACGCACCTCAACCCGCTCTCGCTCTCCGCCCCGGCCGTGCTCGCCGTCGGCCCCCTGCTGCGCGAGTTGATCCTGGCCTACACCCGGGCCCCGCAAGACGGCAGCGCCGAGCGGCGCCGGATGCTGGCGGTGCTGCTCGACCAGCTGCGGGCCTCGCCGCTCCAGCCGCTGCACCTGCCCGCTCCCTCCGATCCCCGGCTGGCCGCGGTGTGCGCGCTGCTGTACGCCGATCCCGCCGATGCGCGCGGACTGGCAGAACTCTCCGCGCAGGCCGGGGCCGGGGCGGGGGAGCGGACCCTGAGCCGGCTGTTCCGCGCCGAGCTGGGCATGACCTTCCCCCAGTGGCGGACCCAGCTGCGGCTGCACCACGCGCTGCGGCTGCTGGCGGTGGACACCCCCGTGACCGCGGTCGCGCACCGCTGCGGCTGGTCCTCGGCGAGCGCGTTCATCGACGTGTTCCGGCGTGCCTTCGGGCACACCCCGGGCACGCACGCCAAGGACGGCTGACCGGGTCGTCTGGCCGTCCGCGCCGCACCGGGTCAGCATGGAGGGAGGGAACCGGTTCGGGGCAGGGCGATCGGGAGGAACCCATGGCGCACACCCCGACGACCGACGTACTGATCGTGGGCGCCGGTCCGGTCGGCCTCAGCGCGGCGGCGGAACTGCGCCGGCACGGCGTGAGCTGCCGCCTCGTCGACCGGTTGCCGGCCCGCCTGCCGTACGCGAAGGCGGTCGGCATCCAGCCGCGCACGCTGGAGATCTGGGACCGGATGGGCCTGGCCCGCACCGTCCTGGAGACGGCCGTGCCCCTGCGCGGCCAGCTGATCTACGTCAACGGCACCGAACAGGCTCGGATCGAGCTCATGCTGCCCCCCGAAGTGCCGTACAGATTCGCCGCGTTGCCGCAGTACGAGACCGAGCGGATCCTCGAGGAGCACCTCGCGGCGCTGGGCACCGTCATCGAACGCGGCACCGAACTGCTGTCGTTCACCCAGGACGGGGACGGATCCGCAGGGGGCGTCACCAGCCTCCTGCGCACCGCGTCCGGCGGCGAGGAGGAGCTGCGCACCCGCTACCTCGTCGGCTGCGACGGAGCGCACAGCACCGTGCGCAAGGGGCTGGGGCTCTCGTACGAGGGCGGGGCCTTCGCCGAGGAGTACATGCTGGCCGACGTCGTGAGCGACTGGGACCTGCCCGACGGGTACGGTCTGCGGTCCATGCACCAGGGCGCCGACGGGGCCACCGACGACATGCTGGTGTGCATCCCGCTCCCCGGCCGGGGCCGCTACCGCATGTCGATGCTGGTCCCGCCCGAACTCTCCGCGCAGCCGGCCGGCGGACCGGCAGGGGGCTCGGCAGGGGGCCCCGGAGCGGGCGACGGCGTGCTGCACGGACTGGAGGGGGGCCGGGTTCCCGAGCTCTCCCACATCCAGGCGGTCGTCGACCGGCTCGCCCCGGCCCCGGCCACGGTCTCCGACATGCGCTGGTCCTCCGTGTTCCGCATCAGCCACCGCATCGTCGACCGGTACGGCGACGGGCGCGTCTTCGTCGCGGGCGACGCCGCCCACATCCACCCGCCCACCGGCGCCCAGGGCATGAACACCGGGATCCAGGACGCCTGCAACCTGGCCTGGAAGCTCGCACTCGCCCTCCGGGGATCGGCCGGCCCCGCCCTGCTCGCGAGCTACGACGCCGAGCGCCGCCCCGTCGGCGAGGAGGTCGTCGGCCGGACCGTGCGGCACGCGACCCAGGGCATCGACAAGGAACCGGACGATCCGCGGACCGTGCTGCTCCGCGAGGCCCAACTGCTCGTCGGCTACCCCGACGGACCGCTCGCCGGCAGTCCGTTCGGCCCGGCGGACGCACCACAGCCCGGTGAACGGGCCCCGGACTGCACCGGGTTGACCCTGCCGCTCGCCGCATATCCCTCGCGGCTGCTCGACGTCCTGCGCGGCCGGGCCGGCCACGTGGTGCTCCTGTACGGGGACGACGGCGCGGCCCTGGCCGAGGCCGCGGAACAGGCCCGGGCCGCGGGCCCGGCGCCGGCGGAGGTTGCGGAGGGTGGTGCCGAGGGCGAGTCCAGCGGCCCGCGCACCGTGGTCGTCCTCGCCCGTGAGGCCGCACCCGACGCGTCCGCCGACCTTCCCCTCCCCGTCCCCGGATACCGGGACGCCGCCGGGGAGTTCGCCCGGCTGTACGGCGCCGACGGCCCGACCGGATTCCTCGTACGCCCGGACGGGTACCTCGGCGCCCGCTTCCCGCTGTCCGGCACGGCGGCAGCCCTGTCCGGCTATATCGCCGCGCTGTCCGCTCTCCGGCCCGACCAGGGGCTGTAGTTTTCGATCTTCTTGCTGAGGTCTTCGGCTCTCCATCGCGTCGGCATCGATACGCATATGCGTATGTTCTGATACAAACCTGATGATCATGGTGCATACCATCAAGAAGTCGCCGCGGTACCCACGGATCCGAGCGGCCGTCCCAGCCTGAGATCCGTGCCCCGAAAGGGCCTGCTTGCCGATGCGTATGTTCCCTCGTTCCCTGCGCCGCTGCGTCCTCCCGGTGACAGCCGTCGCCGCGGTCACCCTGGGGACCGCCTGCAGCAGTTCCCAGCCCGAGGTCGTCGGCTCCGCCCGGATATCCACGCAGGACGGCACGGCCCGATCGGCCCGGCTCACCTACGACTTCGGTGACACCGCCTACGCGCCTCCCGGCCTGGACGGCAAGCGCACGGAGCTGAAGGCCGCCGTCACCTACCCGCGCGAGCTGGGCGGGGGCGAGCACCCCCTGGTGATGATGCTGCACGGCTGGGGCGACACCTGCGCCGCGGGTGACGAGCCGGTCCGCGGGCAGGGCTGGCCGTGCGCCAAGGGCGCCAAGCCGGTCGACAACTACCTGGGGTACTCCTACCTCGCCGAGGCACTGGCCGAGCAGGGCTACATCGTGGTGTCGGTCGCGGCCAACGGCATCCAGGCCCAGGAGAAGAAGCAGGGTCACACCGCGCGTGCGGCCCTGCTGGACAAGCACCTGGAGATGTGGAAGCAGCTCTCCACCGGGGAAGGCCCGCTGCAGGCGCTCAGCCGGTTCGCCGGTCATGTGGACCTGGACCGGGTCGGCACGCTCGGGCACTCGCGCGGCGGCGGGGGCGTCCTCGCCCAGGCGCTGGACAGCCACAAGCTCCCGCCCGGCGTGACCATCCGGGGCACACTCGCATTCGCGCCCGCCATGAACGGCATCAACGCCGGCAAGGAACGGATCACCCGCGTCCCCCTCTCGCTGGTCGCCGGAACCTGCGACGCCATGTGGGAGGACAGCAAGGTCCCCGTCGCGATGGCGGCCGGGAACCCGCACGTCGAACACCACGACGTGTCCGGCGGCAACCACAACTTCTTCAACACGGTCTGGACCCCCGGCACCGGGCCGGCTTTCGCGACGGACGATGTCGCCGTCGAGAAGCGGAACCGTCCCGGCGGCCGGTGCGAGAGCACGAACGGGACGGGCACCCCCCAGCAGCTGGGGCCCGCCGAACAACGTGAGACCGCGATCCGCTACGCGACCGCATTCTTCGGCACGTACCTGAAGTAGCAGCCTTCCTGCTGCCCGCCCCTCCTCCCGCCCCGTCGAATCCGGCAGCGCGGCCGGCAATCCGGCAGGCGCCTCAAGGATTCGTTAAGGCTGCTCTGTGCATGCTGGTTCGGCCGCCGGATCTGCCGGATCCCTTTCCTATGACCAATCCAGGGTTTCCCATCATGAATCGCTCGTTCAAGCGCCGTGTGCGCGACACTTCCTCCCGGCGCATCGTCATGGCGGCGGCCGCGCTCTTGGTGACGACTCTCACCGGCTGCTCCACCCTGAACGGGGTCGTCTCACCGGCAGCCGTCCGCGCCGAGGCGGTCCGCTCCCACAACAAGCCCAGTTCAGGGCAGGCTTCCGGCCCGGTGGACTGCAGTGTCGCCAAGTGCGTGGCCCTCACCTTCGACGGCGGCCCGAGCGAGCCGACGCCCCACCTGCTCGATTTCCTGAAACGGGAAGGAGTCCCGGCCACCTTCTTCCTCCAAGGAAAAGGTCACACCGACACCTACCCCGATATCGTGCGCCGCATGGCCGACGAAGGCCACGAAATAGCGAACCACACCTGGTCGCACGAGAACCTCACCGAACTCACCCCTGACGAAATACGTGCCGAAATCGAGCCGGTTCAGCAGGACATAGAAAAGGCGACGGGCCGTGCCCCCACCCTCATGCGCCCTCCGGGCGGCGCCACCAATGACGAGGTGAAGAAGGTGATGAAGGAACTCGGTCTGGCCCAGATCCTGTGGAGCGTCACCGCGAAGGACTACGCGACCACCGACAGCGGGCTCATCAAACAGCGGGTCCTCGACCAGACCAAGCGGGACGGGATCATCCTGCTGCACGAGCGCTACTCCGGAACCATCCCCGCCGTCCCCGGCATCGTCAGCGAACTGCGCGACCGCGGGTACACCTTCGTGACGGTCTCCCAACTCCTCGCGCCCGCCCACCCCGAGCCCGGCAAGGTGTACCGCCCCTGACCACAGCCTTGCCCGCTCCGGTCTTCGTGGTCCCGGACCGGATCCGGACGGCTGGGCGCGGCGGCGGCCGCCGCACACATCTCCCGCGAGCACGGCTCCCTCGACGTCCTGGTCAACAACGCCGGCATCCCGGGGGCGGGCAAGTCCGCCGGAGCGTGCACCGGTGCCGAGTCCCGCCCGTACAACCCGGCGTACTCGGCCTCCAAGGCCGCCGTCTCCATGCTCGCTCCCCGCTCAGGCGCGGGTGTACCGCAGCAGCACCACCCCGTTGCCGAACGTGCGGGTCCCCTCCAGGCGGAGCGGGACCAGGCCGTCGGAGGGCGGGAAGAGGGGGTGGCCGCGGCCGATGCGTACGGGCTGTACGTAGATCCGGTACTCGTCCACCAGGCCGTGGCGCAGGAACGAGGCGGCGAGGTCCGCCCCGCTCAGGGTCAGGTCGCCGCCCGGGGCGGCCTTGAGGGCCGCGACCTCCTCCGGTACGACCTCCCTCAGCACGGTGGCGTTCGGGTCGGC
The DNA here is from genome assembly GCF_042880975.1 of Streptomyces sp. NPDC058289. Lineage (NCBI taxonomy): Bacteria > Bacillati > Actinomycetota > Actinomycetes > Kitasatosporales > Streptomycetaceae > Streptomyces > Streptomyces sp. NPDC058289. The sequence continues at coordinate 113,492 of NZ_JBHVYI010000006.1, read as the reverse complement.
CTGCTCGGCATCCAGGGTGCGGGAGTACACGTACTTCCGCGCGGAGCGCCAGATGCCCGCGAAGTCCGTCTCCGCCGCGCCCGCGGCCGGATCGGCGTCGGCGGTGGGCCAGTAGGCGTCCATCAGCTCGTAGGTGACCCGGCCCATCAGCATGCCGCCGACCGACCGCAGTTCGTCGTTCATGTGCTGGTGGAGCTCTTCGTCGACGCGGTGCCAGTCGATCTGCCGCTCCGGCCCCTCGTAGTAGCCGTCGAGGGAAACCTGCGACATCAGGATGATCTTTCGCATAACGGACCAGGCTACTCGCCCTCCATACTGGACGGCGTGAAGACCGAAGCCGACACCGCCGCTGCCGACACCGCCGACACCGTCCTGTGCGCCGTCGAAGGCCGCACCGGGGTGATCACCCTCAACCGCCCCAGGGCCCTCAACGCCCTCACCCACCCCATGGTGCTCCGCATCGCCGAGGCCCTGACCGGCTGGGAGCGTGATCCGGGCGTGGAACAGGTGCTCATCCGCGGCGCGGGCGAGCGGGGGCTGTGCGCCGGCGGGGACATCCGGGCCATCCACGACGACGCCAAGGCCGGGACGCGGGCTTCGGCCGCCTTCTGGCGCGACGAGTACCGGCTCAACGCGCACATCGCCCGCTATCCCAAGCCCTACGTCGCCCTCATGGACGGCATCGTGATGGGCGGCGGAGTCGGCGTGTCCGCCCACGGCAGCGTCCGCGTCGTCACCGAGCGCTCCCGCGTCGCCATGCCCGAAACCGGCATCGGCTTCGTCCCGGACGTCGGCGGCACCCACCTGCTGGCCCGCGCCCCCGGCCTGCTCGGCACCCATCTCGCCCTCACCGGCACCGCGGTGGGCGCCGCCGACGCGCTGCTGTGCGGGCTCGCCGACCACTTCGTACCCGCCGACCGGCTGCCGGCGCTGACCGCCGAGCTCGCCGGGGCCCCGGCCCGGGAGGTGCTGGGGCGGTACGCCGCCGATGCCGGGCCCGCGGCGCTGGCCGAGGGGCGGGGCTGGATCGACCACTGCTACGCCGCCGCCACCGTCGAGGAGATCGTGGACCGGCTGCTCGGATACGGGGTTCCGGAGGCGAAGGAGGCCGCCGAGACGATCCTCGCCAAGTCCCCGACCGCCCTCAAGGTGGCCCTGGAGTCCGTGCGCCGGGCCGCCGCGCTCGGCGCGCTGGAGCCGGTGCTGGAACAGGAGTTCCGGGTCTCCTGCAATGCGCTGACCTCCCCCGACCTGGTGGAGGGCATCCGGGCGCAGGTCGTCGACAAGGACCGCAGCCCGCGCTGGTCCCCGGCCACCCTCGACGAGGTCACCGAACAGGACGTGGCCCACTTCTTCGCCCCGCTCGCCGGGGACACCCCCGGGACCGCCACGGGGTGAACCCCACCGGACGGCGCGGGCCTGACCGGCAAGATCCGAAAGAGACGACCTAGGCGGTGGTGGCGTCCGTGGTCGGCTCGGTTGCGGGTTCCAGCCAGTCGACCAGCTCGATGATCACGCCGTTGGGGTCGGCCACCAGGAACACCCGCTCGCCCCAGGGCTCCACGCGGGGCTCCATGACGATCGGGACGCCCTCGGAGCGCAGTCGCTCGTACTCGGCGGGCAGGTCGGCCACCGTGAAGGCGAGCAGCACTCCGGCGGCGTGCTGCTCACGGAGCTCCTCGGGGAGCACCTCCAGGCCGCGCCGTACGAAGATCACGTTCGGGCCGTCGGGGTGGGAGAGGGAGGCGAAGCCGTCGGCGGCCATCGTTTCCTTGAATCCGAAATGCCTGGTCAGGAAGGCGGAGGAGGTGGTGGTGTCCTCGACGGTGAGGCAGATGGCGGTGTCGGTGATCCGCATGGGGTCCTCCTGATATCGTGGCTCGGAGTTTCATTATACATAGTATTCTATACGGCGTAGAAGATTAAGTGAACGGGCTGCCGAAGGCGGCGGGAAGGGGTCGGGAGTGGCCACGGACCGGAGCGGCGCGGGCGACCCCGTCCGCACGTTGGAGCTGCTGTGGCGCGAGCCGGGGCAGGGAGCCCCCAGCGGGCGGCGCGGGCCGCGGCAGGGGCTGAGCGTCGACGCCGTCGTCGACGGTGCGATCGCGCTCGCCGACGAGGCGGGGCGCGAGGGCGGGTCCGGGCTGGCCGCACTGACGATGCGGGCGCTGGCCCAGCGGCTGGGGGTGACCCCCATGACCCTCTACACCTACGTCCCCGGCAAGGCCGAGCTGCTCGACCTGATGCTGGACGCCGCGTACCTGGCCATGGAGCGCGCCGAGCCGGGCCCGGACGGGTCCTGGCGGGAGAAGGTCACCCGCGTCGCCGAGGACAACCGCGCGCTGTACCTGCGGCACCCGTGGATGGGCGAGGTGTCCGTCACCCGGCCCCCGCTGGGCCCCGGAGTGATCGGCAAGTACGAGTGCGAGCTCGCGGCCTTCGAGGGCATCGGCCTCACCGACGTGGAGATGGACGCCGCCCTGACCCACCTCCTCGGCTTCGTCCACGCGCAGGCCCTGGCCGCCGCCGACACCGCCGCGCACAACGCCCGCCAGAGCGACCAGGAGTGGTGGGAGCTCAGCGCCCCGCTGTTGGAGCGGGCCATGGACCCCGAGCGCCACCCCCTCGCCGTGAGGGTCGGCAGCGCGGTCGGCGGGTACAGCCCCGAGACCGTATGGGACTTCGGTCTGTGCTGCGTCCTGGACGGGATCGCCCGGCTGCTGGAGCGGGGCTGAGGCGCGGCGCGCCCTACCGGTAGCCGGTGGGGTCCGCCGGGAGGTCCGGGTCCTGTACCTCGACCATGTACCGCCAGGCGTCCGGCCGGCTGCCGTCCACGTCCGTGAAGCCGTAGACCCGGGCGAGCTGCCCGCTGGAGAGCGACTGCCCGTTCCAGCGGGACAGTTCCGGGTCGGCGGCCAGGGCGGCGACCGCGCGGCCGACGTAGAACGGGGTCTCCGAGATGCCGAAGTGCGGGACGGTCTTCAGTGCGTCGCGCCAATTCGCCTCGGTGACGCCGAAGTTGTCGAGCATCATCTCCGACCGTAGCCAGCCCGGGGTCAGGGCCACCGCCGTCGCTCCGCGCGGGCCCACCTCGTGTCCGAGCGCGAACGCCATGCGCAGCACCGCCGACTTGGCGATGTCGTAGAAGAAGGAGACCCGGTAGCGGCTCGCGTTGTACTCCGCCGTACCGTCCGTCATCTCCACCACCAGCCCGCCCGGCTCGCGCAGCAGCAGCGGGAGCGCGTAATGGCTGGTCACCGCATGGGTCTCCACGGCCAGCCGGAGCAGCCGCAGCCCCTTGTCCAGGTCGTGTTCCCAGACCGTGCTCTCCCACTCGAAGAGCCGCTCGCCGCCCCAGATGTCGTTCACCAGCACGTCGAGCCGGCCCTGCTCGGCGTCGATCCGCCCGACCAGTGCCTCGACCTGTTCGGGCACCAAGTGGTCCGCGACCACCGCGATTCCGCGCCCGCCCGCCGCCGTGACCAGCTCGGCCGTCTCCTCGATCGTCTCGGGCCGGTCGTACTCCGAGCGCCTGCCGCGCGTACTGCGCCCGCTCACGTACACCGTCGCGCCCTGAGCCCCCAACGCGACCGCGATGCCCCTGCCCGCGCCGCGGGTCGCCCCGGCCACCAGGGCCACCTTGCCTTCGAGAGTCCGCTCCACCTGCGCCATGACCTCGACCCTACGACGCCCGCGCGCGGCCGGGCCGTGCGGCGCGCCCAGGGGGTGTCTTGCCGATCGAGCCCGGCCTGATCGGCACGACACCCCCTGGGGATTCGTGAGACGGGGCGGGCGCGGCCTTGAACAACCGCCCCCCGAGGCCGCACTGTTGGCCGAGATCCGTTCGTATTGTCAGGAGACAGGCTTGTCCACCGACCCCGCGCAGGCATCCGAGTCGACGCCCCCGTCCGTGCCCCCGTCCGTGGCCACGCTCCCGCACGTCATCGACCCCGCCGGCGGCTGCCCGCACGCCCTCAACGCCCGGCTGCGCGCCCGGGGCGCCGTGGCCGAGGTGGTGCTTCCCGGCGGGGTCCCCGGTGCGGTCGTCCTCGGTCACGAGGCGCTGAAGGAGTTCCTCGCCCACCCCGACGTGGCCAAGGCCGCCCGGCACTTCCCGGCCCTGCACGACGGCACCATCGCCGCGGACTGGCCGCTGCGCGTCTTCGCCAACGCCCAGGGCATGCACACCGCCGACGACGCCGACCACCGCCGGCTGCGCTCCCTGGTGGGCAGCGCCTTCACCGCCCGGCAGGTGGAGCAGCTGCGCCCCCGCATCGAGGAACTGACGGCCGAGCTGCTGGCCGACCTGGAGCGGGCGGCGGCGGCCTCCCCGGACGGGGTGGCGGACCTGCGCACGCACGTCGCGCTCCCGCTCCCGATGAGCGTGATCTGCGAGCTCCTCGGTGTGAACCCCGAACACCGGGGGCGGCTCCACGAGTTGTCCAACACCGTCATCGTCGCCACGGACACCACCCCGGCCGAGGTCATGGCGGCCGTGCGCGAGCTCGTCGAGCTGATCGGCGCCATCGCCGCCACCCGCCGGGCCGATCCGGGCGAGGACCTGACGAGCGCGCTCATAGCCGCCCGGGACGGGGACGGCGACAGGCTCAGCGAAGCCGAACTCACCGGCACCATGCGGCTGATGCTGGTCGCGGGCCACGAGACCACGCTCAACCTGATCAGCAACGCCGTACGCGCCCTGTGCACCCACCGCGACCAGCTCGCGCTGGTTCTGGAGGGGAAGGCCACGTGGTCGGACGTGGTCGACGAGACCCTGCGCTTCGACGGCCCGGTCAGCTGGTTCCCGTTCCGCTACCCGACCCGCGATCTGACCATCGACGGAACCGTGATCCCGCAGGGCACCCCGGTGCTCGCCGGCTACACGGCGGCCGGCCGCGACGAGGCCTTCCACGGCCCGGACGCCGACCGTTTCGACCTGACCCGCCCCACCGCCGCCCGCAACCTCTCCTTCGGACACGGCGCCCACTACTGCGTCGGAGCCCCGCTCGCCCGGCTGGAAGCCACCATCGCCCTGGAAGCCCTCTTCACCCGCTTCCCGGACCTGGACCTTGCCGTCCCCGAAGCCGAACTCCCGCACCAGCGCAGCTTCATAGGCAACAGCGTCGAGTCGCTGCCGGTCCGCCTACGGGGCCTCGGACGGCGGTGAGATCTCCGTACTGAGCCACCCCAGTGCGTCGGGGTACATGGCGATCCAGGTCTGGAAGTTGTGCCCGCCCTGAGGGCGGACCAGGGTCTTGACCCGCACCCCGGAGTTCTGGGCCGCCTTGGTGAAGTCGGTCAGCTGCTGCGGCGGGCTGTCCTTGTCCTGCGCGGAGGTGGCCAGGAACAGCCCGACGTCCGTGTTCTTGTCGTGCTTCGCCTGCGCGACCAGCCACATCGGGCTGTTGCGCTCGCGCAGCACCGGATCGGACAGCACGTCCGGGTCGCCGGTCAGCGGGTCCGGGTCCAGGGCCGCGCCCGCCCGGAACGCCTTCGGGTACTGGAGCGGAAGCTTGGCCGCGCAGAAGGCCCCGGTGGAGATGCCCATCAGCCCCCAGCCCTTGGGTTCGGGGAGCGTGCGGAAGTTCTTGGCGACCAGATCCGGTACGTCCTCGGCGAGCCAGCTCGCCACCTTCCGCTGCGGGGTGTCCGTGCAGTCGGTGTTCACGCCTCCCGGGTACAGGTCGGGGATCACCAGGATGAAGGGGTGCGCCGCGCCGAGCTGGACGAGCTGCTCCAGCGCGCCGGGCATGTCGCCGATGTCGAGCCAGGACCGGGGCGAGCCCGGATAGCCGTGCAGCAGCATCAGTACGGGGAACCGGGTCTTCTCCGCGCCCGGTGCGTCGTACTCCGGGGGAGTCCACACGATCACCTGGCCGGCGAGCTTCGAGTGGGAGCCGCGGAAGTACGTGGTGCGGGTGCCGTCGCCGCCGAGGGTGAACTTGGCCCGCCCGAGCGGCGGCCCGGTCATGGCGGAGTCGTTCTGCCCGGCTTCGGTGCCCAGCAGGTCGTCCCACGAGGAGTAGAGGCCGTAGCTCCCGTTGATCCAAGTGGCCACCACGCAGATGGCGGTGAGCTGGCACAGGCCGATCATCAGCAGACGGGCCGGCCAGCGCACCCAGCCGGGGCCGGGGATCCGGTTCCACAGGAGCAGCGCGGCGAGCATCGCGAGCCCCGTGACGACGATCAGCGTGACGAGGAACGACGTGCTGGTCAGCTCCACTGCGCCGGCTCCTGACGTGCGACGGAATGATGGAGAATTCCGGACATTACGCCAAATCTACGATGCGCACCGCCCGGGGGAGCGGGCGGCGCGCATCGTGTCGGACCGGGGGAGCGGGCGGTTCCGGACGGGCCCGGTCAAGCCGGCCGGCGCAGGCTACCGAGTCGAAGGTGTGCGCGAAGGGGCCCTTCGTCCCGTGGAGCAGGAACCCTTCGGTCGGTGAGCCGCCGTTGATGACGGACTTGGCCGACGGGGTGCTGAATCCGAGCTCGAACAGCTTGTCCAGGAAGGGCCGGATGGAGAGGTGAGCAGAGTGGCTATGACGTGCACCTTTGTCCGTTGCCGTTGCCGAGGTCTTGTGAATGTATTCACAATCTACGATCTCCATCCGGCGTGAACGTGCGGCGAAGATCTCGAGCCGGCGGGCCGTGAGACCTCACAGGTCGGGACCTTGGTCCTGGGGTAGATTCACCGCCTGTTCACCTGCACGGTTCCAGGGCTTTCGGCCGGTCTGGTGCCGTATGAGGCATGATCGACGGGGATATGCGCAAAACGCAGAAAATCCAGAACACGCAGAGCGCGAAGAAGGTACAGAAAGCGGCGAGCCGCCGGATTCGCTCCGGAGTGCACACCAGGATGTCGCCGGTGGCTCCGGTGCGCGCGGGCTACCAGGTCAAGCTGCTGGTCGACCCGGAGCGGGTGCTCGACGCCGACGGCCTGCCCACGGCCGCTGCGGCCGCCGCGCTGTCCCTCGGTGCGCCCGGCCGCTTCGAGGTCGCCCAGTACATGGACGACGCCGGGTGCAGCCTGAACGGACAGGGCTGGATCGTCCGCATCCGGCGCCACGACGACGAGAACCGGATCCGCCTCGCCTACAAGGCCCGCTTCGACATCGAGGGCGACGGTACGGACCCGGCCGCGGTGCGACGCGTGATGGACCGGGCCTCCGTGCACAACTTCTGTGCGGATGACGGCAATTACTCCGTCCAGGTCAACCTCAGCCACACCCGCGCCACCCTCGACTTCACCAACAAGAAGTGCCGGCCGCTCCCGGGCCTAGAGCCCGGCGAACTCCCGGGCCTCGACGCCTCCCGCGCCCTGGTCCTGGACCGCCTCCCCGGAAAGCTCGCCAAGTGGGCTGCGAAACCTGCCGGTTGGGCAGAGTCGGTCACCGCTTCATCCCGGCTCCACGGTCCCGTAAGGCAAGCCAACTACCCTGGCCGGATGCTCGATCATGCGATGGAGACGCAAGTCAGCCGGCTGCGGACCGCCTCCGGAGAGCTGGCCTGGTTCGCCGAGATCACCGCCAAGGGGCGCACCCTGCGGGACGCGGTCGAACTGCGCTCCGACCTGATGGGCAAGCTCCGCGCCGAGGGCTGGCTGCTGGAGCGGGACGCCTTCAAGACCGAACTCATCCTCGGCCGGTGAACACCTCCGCGACCGCGCCGATACGCGTGGCCCACTTGGCCGACCTGCACATAGGCTCCGCCCTGCGCGGGCTGGCGGACTACCCCGGGGCGCCCGCGATAGACCGGCGCGAAGCCCCGTACGAGGCCCTGCGCGCGGCCGTGCGCCGCATCGTCGAGGGCGGCTACGACGCGGTGCTCATCGCCGGGGACGTCTTCGACCGCCGCCACTGCGACGCCCGGGCGCTGGCCGCCTGCCAGGACGCCCTCGGCGCCTTCCACGAGGCGGGCCTGCGCACGGTGGTGGTCTCGGGCAACCACGACGCCGAGACCCCGCTGCCGCACAAACTGCACCTCCCGCCCTCGGTGCGCTGGCTCGGCGCCGACGCCCCCGAGTCGGTGACCTGGCCCGACCTCGGCGTCACCGTCCACGGCCAGTCGGTGGCGGAGCCCGACGAGCGCCGCGACCTCGCGGCCGGCTTCCCGTCCGCGACCCCCGGCGCCGTCAACATAGGGCTGCTGCACACCAGCCTGCACGGGGCCTGGAGCCGCCGGATCTGCGCACCGGCCGACCCTCGCACGCTGGCCGGCGCCGGGTACGACTACTGGGCGCTGGGCCACGTCCACCACCGGCTGGTCCCCGGCGCCGGCGCCTTCGCCGCCTACCCGGGCAACACGCACGCCCGCGGACCCGGAGAGACAGGCGGCCGCGGATTCACGGAGCTGCTGATCGAAGGTCCCGCTGCGGACCGGGACCCTTTCCCCGTCCCTGATCGGGACCCCGGCGGTGACCGCCGCCGCATCGGGATCCTCCCGGTGGACACGGCCCCGGTGCGCTACGAGACGCTCCACCTCCCGTACCCCGAGACCGCCGAGGCCGACCTGCGGGACCGGTTCGCGGCCGTCCCGGAGCCGCCGCTGGGCGGCGCCGTCGTCTGGACCCTCAGCGCCGCCACCCCGCCCGGCCTCCTCCACGAGGCCCGCGCCCTGGCCGGCCCGGCCGCCATGGTCTGCCCGGCCGAGGGCCCGTCCGCCGAGGGCGCAGCCGTCGCTTGCTGACCCGGCCCGATCCGGCGTGATCCGGGGCGGTCCGACCCGCGCCGATCCGCAGGGCATGCCCTAGCCCCGCACCCGGACCGTCACCGTGTGCCAGCCGGTGGCCCCGTCGGGGAGGGTTCCGGCGCGTTCCCCGGTCTGTACGGCGCCGGTACGGTCCGTCGCCCGGACCTCCAGGGTGTGCCCGCCGGGAGCCGCCTCCCAGGGCCACACCCACTGGCGCCAGGTGTCGTCCCCGTCCGCCGTGCCGAGCCGGGCCTCCTGCCACGGGCCCGCGTCCACCCGTACCTCGACCCGCGCGATGCCCCGGTGCTGCGCCCACGCAACCCCGGCGACCGCCACCCGGCCCGCCGCGACCTCGGCGAAGGGGCGCGGGGTGTCGATGCGCGACTGGGTCTTGACCGGGGCCTGCTGCGCCCAGGAGCGGCGCACCCAGTACGCGTCGTACGCGGCGAAGGTGGTGAGCCGCAGCTCGCGCAGCCACTTGCACGCGGAGACGTACCCGTACAGCCCCGGCACGATCATCCGGACGGGGAAACCGTGCCGGAAGGGGAGCGGCTCGCCGTTCATGCCCACGGCCAGCAGCGCTTCCCGGCCGTCCATCACGGCCTCGACGGGGGTGCCGAGGGTCATCCCGTCCACCGAGCGCGCCACGAGCTGGTCGGCGCGGCCGCCCTGCGACGGTGGTCGCACTCCCGCCTCGCGGAGCAGATCGGCGAGGCGCACGCCCAGCCAGCGGGCATTGCCCGCGTACGGGCCGCCGACCTCGTTCGACACGCAGGTGAGGGTGGCGTCGTGCTCGACCAGGGGGCGGGCCAGCAGCTCCCGCAGGCCGAGGGTGAGGGGCCTGGAGACCCCGTCCCCGTGCACGATCAGCCGCCAGGTGTCCGCGTCCACGCGCGGTACGACCAGCGCGGTGTCCACCCGGTAGAACGCCTGGTTGGGGGTGACGAAGCGGGTGGCCCCGGGGATCCGCAGCTCCGACCCGGCCGGTACGGGCGGGGCGGGCACGGCGGGCGGGGGAAGGACGAGCGCGGCCCGCGAGGCCGTGGCTCCCGCGTCCCCGAAGGCGCCGAGCCGCCGCCCGACGTACCCGGCTCCGGCCGAGAGGGCCAGGGTGGCGAGGGCGAGGCGGCCGAAACCGCGCCGGTCCATGACACCGGGCGGGCCGGCGCCGGAGGGCCGCGGACGGGGCCGCGGGATGGCTCTGACCAGGAGGTACAGCACTCCGGCGGCCGCGGACCCGCCCGCCAGCGAGGGCAGCGCGTCCTGCCAGGCGGCCTCCGGCCGGCTGAGCGCAGCCGCCGCGCCGAGCACGCCGAAGGCGGCCGCGAGGGCCGTTCCCGCGGCGGGGCGGCGTACGGCGAGCAGGCCCGCCGCGATCGCCACGGCGGCCAGCAGGGCGCCGATGCCCAGGGTCAGGACCAGCTTGTCGTCGGTGCCGAACCGGCGGATCGCCCATTCCTTGACGGCGGCCGGGGTCGCGTCGACCACGGCCCCGCCGACGGCGGCGAACGGGGCGGCCTCGGGCCGGACGGCCGCCGCGGCGAGCTGGGCCAGGGCGATCCCGGCGAAGGCGGCGATCAGTCCGCTGACGGCGCCGAGCGCGTACCGGCCGGGCCTGCCGGGGCCGGCCCGCCCCGGTTTCTTACGGATCATGCCGAGTCACCGCCGCCCCGCTCGGTGGGATGTGTCCCCCCAGGTACCAGGGTGCCTCCGAACCGGGGATCCGCGCCTCGGGCGCCGTCCTCAGGCGAGCGGGTGCCCGGACCGCTCCGCGGCCCGCCGGGCCATGGCCGCGAGGCGGCCCTCCGGATCCGCCGGGCCCGCCGCCCGGTGGGTGGCGATCTGCCGGCGCTTGCGCAGTTCCACGATCCCGTCGGTGAGCCGTTCCCGCAGATCCGAACGGTGCCGCAGCTGCTGGTCCCGGTCCGCGGGCGGCCGTAACCGGCCGATGGCGGGCGGGCCGGCGGGCGCGGTGGCGGGCGCCGCGGCCCCGCCGGTGAGGAGCGTCAACAGCTCCAGCGTCGTGGAGGTGCGGTGCGGATCGGTCTCGGACATGGCGGGCGTCCTTCCGGCGATGGCGGCGTCGGAAAGGGCGGTCGCCGGATGGCTCCGGCGACCGCCCCTGATCCGTTTCCGGCAGTGTCCTTCAGTGAACCCGGTGCCGCGCTAGAGCGTGGCGCAGTCGGCCCGGTTGTCCCCCGGGCGGGTGGGGAGCCACCCCCCGGAGGGTGAGCGGCGCTTCGGCGGGGGATCCCCACTGCCCTTGTGGTGTACGTCAGTTGACCTCGGGAAGGGTGGCGGCGATGCCCGTCGCCAGGGTGTACGGGTCACCGCTCGGCCGCGCCGGGTGGTGGGTGGTGAGCTTGGCCCAGTCGTCCTCGAAGGCGTGCCAGTCGATCGCCCTCGGAGCGGCGCGCCGCTCCAGCGCCTCCTCCAGCGAGGCGAAGTAGGAGGACCAGCGCCGTGCGTACAACTCGCTGATCAGGCCGCTCCATTCGCGGTTCGCGTAGTCGTGCAGGAAGCCGCCCTCGCTGGTGCTCTGCCGCCCCCACACGCTGAGGATCGTGCGGGCGTCGTACTCGTACCGGTCCTGCTCGGCCCCGTCCGCGCCGTGCGCGCGGGCCGCCGACAGCCAGGAGCCGAGCAGGAAGTTCGGATCCGAGCCGACGAGCGCGTCCAACTGCTTCTCCCGATGGGCCCAGTCGGCGGTCAGCTGGCGGAACAGCGCCAGATCCCGGGCCTCGTAGGCCGCCTTGATCCTGGGCAGCAGCACCCGTGAGTGGTTGGCGAGGGCCTGCCGGGCGGTGTCCACCAGGTCGAAACGGTAGGCGCTGGAGCCGCGCAGCCGAGGGTCCACCTTGAGCAGGTGGTCCAGGGCCCGGCGTACCGAACCCGCCGGATACCGCATCGCCTTGGGGCTCCAGTAGGCCGACCCCACCGCCGTCAGGCTCGGCCGGGCGCTGAACAGGCTGTCCTGGGACTCCGACCACAGCCCCGAGGAGGTGCTGTACGGGCCCTTGCGCAGCTCCTCCCAGGCGGCGGCGGCCTCGGCGTCCGGGGCCCCGTAGCGGCGGCCCGCGAAGTCCGCGAACCACTTCTGCTGGTCGACCGGGCCGGGCTCCCAGGCCAGGTCGGTGAAGAGGTCGAAGGCCGCCGGGTTGGTCCCGGTGGCCTCGGGGAGATAGGCGATGCCGGCCAGCGCGCTGTCGGGCTTCGCGCGCCAGGACTGGAACCGGTCGATCCACACCGAGGTGTTGGCGCCGACCGTCGTGTGCCCGCCGAAGTTGTAGATCGAACCGATGGCGTACGAGGTCCCGCCCCAACGGGTCTCGCGGTCCAGCCGGTTGTAGCGGTCGGAGAGTCCGTCCAGGATCAGCAGCTTCGAGGTGTCCACCCCGGCCAGCAGCTCCTTGGTCGGATCGTCCTGCCAGCCCAGCACCGCCCACAGCGCGCCCGGATGTGCAGCCCACAGGGCCTGCTGCACGGCCCCGGCGGCCGTCTTCACGTCCACCGAACCGGTCTGCCCGCCCTCGTGCAGCGGGCTCATCCGGTACATCGTGCTGTCCCCGAACACCGCGCGCTGCTCCGCGTAGTACGCGGCGGCCAGCCGCGCGAAGGGCGGCGACACCGGGTCCAGCCAGTCGGGCCGCTCGAAGCCCGCCCAGTCGCCCTGCGGAACCGTCACCGCGCCCGGGTTGCGTCCGGCGAAGGCAGGCGGCACCGTCCCGAAGTAGCCCGGCAGGACCGGGGTCATGCCGAGGTCGCGCAGTTGTTCGGCGATCTTGCCACCCAACTCGGCGCGTCCTCGCATCAGTTCCTCGGACACCGGACCGCCGAAGCCGCTCAGGTTCTGCAGCAGCCACCAGCTCTGGTGGCCGGGACCGGGGATCCACTCCCGCAGCTCCTCGGCGGAGTAACCGAACTGCTGGAGCGCCCGGTAGTACGGGTATTCGGCACCGACCTGCACGAACACCTCGTTGATGCCGTGCAGGGCGAGCAGGTCGATCTGCCGCTGGTGCTCCTCGAAGGTGCGGTACGGGCCGGAGTATCCGTCGTCGGTGTCGTTCAGCGCGTACCGGTGCGCCACCTGCGCGCTGCGGGTGACCGGGGAGGGCACCGCCGGCAGCTCGGCGGGAAGCAGGCCGATGCTGTCGCCGGGCCAGCCGATGTCGGCTCCGGCGACGTGCTGGAGGTACCAGCCGACCCCGGTGAGCAGGGTGGCGCCGGTGGAGCCCCGGACGGTGATCGCACCGGCCGTCCCGGACACGGTGAAGGTGTCGGGCCCGGCTCCCGCGTCGGGCACCAGCGTGAACTGCCCGGCGTGGCGCGGCAGCAGCCGTTGCAGCGAGGCCCGCACGGGGGTGGCGTCGAAGACCCGCGGCCGGGCCGGGGGCGTCGCCGCGGCGGGTCCCGCCGCGGCCCGCGCGGGCGACACGGCGGGGGGCTGGGCCGCGGGAGCCGTCGCCCCCGCCGCGGGAGAGGTCGCTCCGGGGGCCGCCCCGGCGACGGCCAGGGTGAGCAGGGCCGCGGGCAGCGCGGCCAGGGTGACCCGGCGGCGCACGCGCCGGGCGGCCCGGCCGCGGTGGGGGAGGGGGACCGGCATGCGCGTCGTCCTCGTCTCGGCCGGCTCCGGCGCTGCGGCCGGCTCGCTCGGCTCGGTGGGTGGGTGCTTCCTCGTCTGGTGCCTCGTCTGCTTCCCCATGGGGCCGTCAGACCGGCAGGGCCCACGCCTGGTCGACCTGGTGGTCGCCGCAGGGCGTCAGCCGCAGCCGCTCGGCGGGGGTGCCCGGTTCGACGGGGGCCGCTGCGGGGGCGGGCGCCGTCAGGCAGAGCCCGCTCGCGTCCTCGACCAGGGCCCCGTCCCGGCGGGGGGTCCAGCTCTGACCCGCCTCGCGGCGCCGCTGGCCGCCCGAGCAGTCGGCCAGCTCCACGAGGCCCTCCTCGCCCGCCGACAGGCACGCGCCGGCCAGGCGCAGGCTGCCGTCCCGGCTCAGGGTCCAGCGCTGGTCGGGGGCGCCCGTACAGGCGGCCATCACGACGGCGCCGACGCCGGTGGTGTTCGCCCCGTCGGCGCAGGCGGCGGTCGTGCCGGAGCCCCGGCCGGTGATCTGCCCGGTGGGCACGGCCTCGGCGCAGCCGGTGCGCGGGGTGAGCCGCCAGACGCCGGTGTCGTGCGCGGCCAGCGTGCCGGTCAACGTGTCGGACAGCTCACGGGTTTCACCGTTCCACAGGTTCTTCGCCTCGACGGTGCAGGAGCCCAGGCCGAGTTCGTCGAGCGGTACGCGGATGTCGCGGGCGGCGCCGGAGCGGTTGAGCACGGCGACCGCGCGGTCCCCGTTCGCCAGCGGCCGCACCAGGATGTCGAAGGTGGCGTTCGAGGAGACCACGGCGCCCTGGCGGCCCATCGGGTCCTGGTCCAGCGCGATCAGATCGGTGTTGCCCAGGGCGGCGAGCCCGTCAGCGCTGAGCTCGGAGACCTGGGAGGACAGGATGAACGGCGCGGCCATCATGGCCCACAGACCGACCTGGCTGCGGCTCTCCGCCGCGGTGAGTCCGGGGGCGCCCGCGATCAGGAAGTCGGGGTCGTTCCAGTTCCCGGGGCCGGCGTACCGGCCGAGCCAGCGGTTGTAGCCGTAGTTGCCCATGACCGAGCTCCAGCGCGAGGTGTCCGGGGCGGTCGGCTTGTAGACCTTGATGTCCCGGCCCTCGCGCCACAGCTGGCCGGTCTCGCCGACCCAGTCGATCACCTTGTGCCAGTCGGATCCGCCCCACTCGCCCTGCTGGAAGTAGGCGGGCGCCGAGGCGGAAAGCACCATGTCCCGGCCGCTGTCGCGCAGCGCCCGGGCGACGGAGTTGTAGGCGTCCCGGTAGGCCTGCTCCTTGGTCTTGCCCTCGGGCACCCACAGGTTGCAGCCGTCCATCTTGACGTAGTCCACCTCCCAGGAGGCGAACTGCCGGGCGTCGCGGGCGTAGTGGTCGGGGCCGCCGCCCTCGGGGGAGCCGCTGCCGGGGTAGCGCTCGCAGGTGAGGGAGCCGGCGTCCTGGTAGATGCCGAACTTCAGCTTCCTGGCGTGCAGGTACGTGCCGAGCCAGGCCATGCCGTGCGGGAACTTCTCCGTGTCGACGACCAGATTGCCGTCCGCGTCACGGCTCTTGGTCATCCAGCAGTCGTCGATGGTGACGGTGTCGTAGCCCTTGGCGGCCAGGCCGGTGGCCACGAGCGCGTCCGCGTTCGCCACGACCTTGGCCTCGTCGATGTCGCACATGTAGTGCGCCCAGTTGTTCCAGCCCATGGGCGGAGTGAGCGCGAGCGGGGTGTCCGACGTCGCGGTGGGCTCGGCCGTCGCCGGGGCGGGGCAGAGCGCGAGGGCGAGCAGGGCGGCCGCGGTCAGACAGGGGAGCGACGCACGCAGGCGAGGCGGCACGGAGTCTCCTTGACGTGGGGGCTGTCGAGGGCTCAGTGCAGCGGTGTGACTACCCGCTGTCAACATAAGTCGGGGGTTATTGATCAATGACCAGCAATATGGGTGTAGTCGAGCGCGCGCGAAGGAGGTAATGCGCCGTTCGATACGCTGGATGTGACAGTGGCTGATACGGTGTATCTCATGCCGAGAAGGTCAGCCGCCCTGGACCGCGCCACACCCGCGACGATCGCCGCCGCCGCCCTGCGGATCCTCGACGAGCAGGGGCCCGCCGCGCTCAGCTTCCGTGCGCTCGCCGAGCAGCTCGACGTCTCCCACGCCACCGTCCAGCGCCGGTGCACCGACCTCGCCGGGCTGCTCGACCTCTGCACCGAACACCTCGCCGCCCAGCTGCCCGACATCCCGGCCGACGTGGGCTGGGCCGAAGCCGCCGAGCAGCGGTTCACCGCCCTCTACCGGCTCCTCGCGGCGCACCCCGGGCTGATGATCCTGCGCGGCGGCCGCCCCTGGCTGGGCCGGCAGCTGCTCGCCCGGCTCGTGGAACCGGCGCTCGCCGACAGCGTGGCCGCCGGGATGGCCCCCGCCGAGGCGATGACCGCGTACCGGCGGATGTACCTGCTGACCCTGGGCAGCGCGGCCTTCGTCGACCACCGGGACCCGGCCGCCGCCACCGCCGCCTCGCGCGGGGCGCTGGCGGCCCTGGACCCCGCCGAGTTCCCCGTGCTCTCGGCCGGGCTGGCCGACGTACTGCCCGCCCTGACCGACCACGAGGTGTACTACGGCGCCCTGCGCCAGCTGATCGAGGCGAACCGGCCCGCCGGAGCCTGAGACGAGTTTCGAACGACAGGAGTACGGGTTCATGGAACAGCAGCTCGACGCGGTATCCCTCGACGCGGTGCCCCTCGACTACGGCGCCGTGCGCGCCGCCGCCGGCCGGATCGCCGGGGCCGTGCGGCCCGTCGCGGTGATACCGGCGGGCGGAGGGATCTCGTACGCCCTGGAGTACCTCCAGCACACCGGCTCCTTCAAGGCGCGCGGCGCCCGCAACTTCCTCGCCGCCC
This sequence comes from Streptomyces sp. NPDC058289, assembly GCF_042880975.1. NCBI lineage: Bacteria > Bacillati > Actinomycetota > Actinomycetes > Kitasatosporales > Streptomycetaceae > Streptomyces > Streptomyces sp. NPDC058289. The sequence continues at coordinate 97,318 of NZ_JBHVYI010000006.1, read as the reverse complement.
ACAGCGCCGCCGGCACCCTCCCCGATGCCGGGGTCACCATCGCCTCCGGCGGCAACGCCGGGCTCGCCTGCGCCTGGGCGGCCCTTGCCGAGGGCGTACCCGCCACCGTGTTCCTGCCGGCCACGGCCCCGCGCGTGAAGGTGGAGCGGCTGCGCGGCTACGGGGCCGACGTACGGCTCGTCGGTGACCGGTACGCCCAAGCGCTCGCCGCCTGCCGGGAGTTCGCCGCCGGGAGCGGGGCGCTCAGCAGCCACGCGTACGACCACCCGCTCATCGCGGCGGGCGCCGGGACCCTGCTCGACGAGATCCGCACCGCCCTGCCCGGCCTGGACACGGTCGTCGTCGCGGTCGGCGGAGGCGGCCTGTTCGCCGGCATCGCGACCGCCGCGCGGGAACACGGCGTACGGGTCGTCGCGGCCGAGCCGGAGAACTGCCGGGCCCTGAACGCGGCCCTCGAAGCCGGCCGGTTGGTGGACGTCCCGGTGGACTCCGTCGCCTCCGACTCGCTCGGAGCCACCCGGGTCTCCGCGGACGCGCTGGCCGCCGTACGGGAGCCGAACGCCGTATCGGTCCTGGTCCCGGACGCGGCGATCACCGCCGCCCGGCGCGCCCTCTGGGACGAGCACCGCATCGTGGTCGAAGCGGGCGCGGCCACCGCCCTGGCGGCCGTACGCACCGCACCCGGCCCGCTCGGCGAGCGGGTCGCCGTGGTGCTCTGCGGGGCCAACACCGACCCGGCGGACCTCGGCGCGGCGCCGTCCTGAGTGGCGGGACGGCAGTCGCCGAGTCCCGCAGTCGCTCAGCCCCGCGGCCCCTCACTCCCTCACGCGGAGCCGTCCTCGCGGACCACGACGACCGTACTGGCCGCGTACTGCACCACCTGCTGGCTCACCGAGCCCAGCAGCGCGCCCTTGATGCCGCCGTAGCCGCGGGTGCCGACGACCGTCAGCGCCGCTTCCTTCGAGGCCTCCACCAGCACCTGCGCGGGCGAGCCCTGCTCCACCCGGCGGAAGACCGGAACGCCCGGCGAGGTGCCGACCGCCTCCGCCACGGTGTCGGCGAGCTTCTGCCGGGCCGCGTCCTCGGCGTGGACCAGCTCGGTCTGCTCGGCCGGGCTGACGCCGAAGGGGTTGGTGTTCCACTCCCAGCTCATGACGGCGTGCACCCGGCCGCCGATGGCCTTCGCCTGGGCCGCCGCCCAGCGCAGGGCCTGCTTCGAGTGGTTCGAACCGTCCACGCCGACGACGATCAGAGGCTCGGTGTTCTGGCTCACGATGGTTCCTCACGCTTCGTCCGAATGATCGTTCTCATCCCTGTATACACGCCGCACCGGGTCCGACCTCGAACGACGATCGTTGCGCGGACCCGAGACTTTGGAGAACAGCAGCGGCCGCCCGCGCTTGCGAGAGTCGAGGGACGGGCGGAAGTCGCCCGGCAGATGGCAGATGGCAGATGGCAGAGGAACGAGGAGTTCGACGTGGCGCGACGCAATGGATGTCTGATCGGCTGTGCGGTGGCCGGGGTGCTGGGGATCGGACTGCTCGTGGCGCTGCTTTTCGGGGTGGGCAAGGTCATCGACGTGGCCGACAAGACCCTCGTCGACCACAAGGTGTACGAGGCCGTCAGCGTCGGCGACTCAGAGGCCGAGGTCCGCGCCAAGCTGCCGTCCGGCGAAAGCTTCGTCACCTCGGCCCTCAAGGACGGCGGCCCCGCGGTGCCCGCCGGCAGCGAGTGCTCCTGGTACCTGTCCGACTCGGGGAGCGGCGATACGGTGCTGCGCTTCTGCTACAAGGACGGCAAGCTCGCCGAGAAGGCCGACTACCGCGTGAAGTAGGGAGCGGCGGTCGCCCCGGGCGACCCGGCCGGCCGCCTGGTCACCGCCTCCCAGCGAGCCGACCTCATCGTGATGGGCCGCCACCGCCGCCGCCTGCGCGCCAACTCCCTCCTGATGGGCTCGGTGTCCAACGCGCTACTGCTGCACGCCCTGTGCCCGGTGGCGGTGGTTCCCGTACACGGCTAGGGCCTGTCGAGTCGTGATCATCGGGTGGCCCTGGTGTGAGCCGACCGGTGCACTGATGCCCGGGCGGGGACTCAAGGGACATGGCCCGGCACCCGGCTCAGGTTCCGGGGAGGATGCGGCGCGTTTCGTAGGCCCACATCGCGATCTCGACCCGGTTGCGGGCGCCGAGTTTGGCCATCAGGCTGGCCAGATGCGTCTTCACCGTGCTGAGGCTGATGTGCAGTGCATCGGCGATCTCGGTGTTGGTCAGCCCGCGAGCGACGGCGAGGAGCACCTGCTCCTCGCGGGCGGTGACCGGGGCGACCGGCTGGGCCAGGGGCCGGCCGGCGGGCAGGTCCGCGAATGCCTGGAGCAGACGGACGGTGACGCTGGGCGCAATGAGCGCCTCACCGCCGGAGGCCGACCGTACGGCCTGGGCCAGAAGGTCTGGTCCCGTGTCCTTGAGGAGGAATCCGCGGGCGCCGGCACGCAGCGCGCCGTAGACGTACTCGTCGAGGTCGAACGTGGTGATGACGACCACGGCCAGCGGGTCGGCGACGCCCGGACCGGCGACCAGCCGGGTGGCCTCGAGCCCGTCGAGTACGGGCATGCGGATGTCGAACAGGCAGACGTCGGGGCGCAGTTCGCGGGCCAGACGTACCGCCTCCCGCCCGTCGGTGGCCTCGCCGACCACCTCGATGCCGGGCTGGGCGTTCAGCATGATCCGCAGCCCGGTGCGGATGATCGTCTGGTCGTCAGCGACGAGGACGCGAATGGACACCGCTCTCGCTCCTCGCTCTCGGCAGTTCGGCGTCGACGTGCCAGCCCCGGTCGGTACCCGGGCCGGCTCGTAGTGTGCCGCCGAGCATCGTCGCGCGCTCGCGCAATCCGGTAAGTCCGTATCCGTCGCGACCCCGGCCGGTGCGCCGGCCGTTGTCGCGCACGCTCACCCGCACCATGTGCCGTTCCGCGGCGACCCGGACGACGAGCTCGGTCGCGTCGACCGCATGGCGCATCGCGTTGGTCACCGACTCCTGCACGATCCGGTAGACGGCCGCGTCCACGGCCGGGGGCAGCGCGTCCAGTTCGCCGTCGAGCCCCAGGTCGACCCTGAGGCGGCCACCCGGGGTGCGCACCAAGCGCTCCAGATCCGCGACTCCGGCAGGGGGCGCCAACTCGGCGCCGACCCCGCGGTCGCGCAGCGCGGCGACCATGGCGCGCATTTCCTCCAGCGTGCGCGCTCCTTCCTCCTCGATCTCCTCCAGCGCCTCGAAGGCGGCGGAGGGGTCGGTGCCCGCGAGCACCCGGCCCGCCTGGGCGATGATCACCATGGCCGACACGTGGTGGGCCACCGTGTCGTGCAGTTCCCGGGCGAGCTGCTCGCGCTCGCGGGAGCGCACCTGCTCCAACTGCCGCTCGCGAGCGGTCACCCGGAACCGCACGGCAGCCCCGACCACGCCGGGCAGCAGCAGGAAGACGAAGCCCGCAACCTTTTCGACGACCGGGGTCCCGTCCGTGACGACACACAGCGCGCCGGCCGCGAGGATCACCGCGCCGCCCAGCACGATCTCGCGTCCCGATCCCCACCGGGGCAGCGCATACACGAGCACGAGCACGACCGCGCCGGTGTACAGGCCGACGGGCTCGCGCGGTGCGGCGACGAGCGAGGCCACCGGAAGCAGGATCACCGAGCCGAACGCCAGCGTCACCATCGCCAGCGGGCGGGTCCGGCGCCACAGGGGCAGCAGGCACAGCCACACGGCGAACACCACCGCCACCGGCCGCCACACGACGTTCTCGCGCAGGGTGGCCTCCAGCGCCACACCGCCCAGGCCCACGGCGAGCAGCGCCCAGTCCCGCCGCACCCGGGCGGGCGCGTCGGGCGGCCGGGGTTCGGTCCACAGGGTTCGCAGGTCGTCTCGTAGCACGGTTCTCAGCCTAGGGACCACGGCGTGCCGCGCATCGGCCGAAAGGACGGGTCGTCACTCCGCCCCGGGGCCGACGGATCCGCGGCCCGCGGGCCGATGCCGCGGAACGCCGTGGCGACGAGCCTCGGCATCGTCGGCCGTACAAGGACGGCCGACGAGGTGGTTGGAGGACCCCATGCTCTCGAAAGCCCTGTTGCACCTGGGCGCAAGCGCCGCCCGCCATCCCTGGCGGGTGATCGCGGCATGGCTGATCGCCGCCACGCTTGCCGTCCTCGCCGCCGTCGCCTTCGGCGGACGGACCGCGGACTCGATGACCGCTCCGGGACTGGACTCCCAACGGGCCGCGGAACTGATCGAGCGGGCAGGCACCGGCCAGGAGGGGATGACCGCCCAAGTGGTCGTCACCCCCCTCGACGACGGTGCGACGTTCTTCGACCACGACGGCGCGCGCACCGCTCTCACGCGGCTGCAGACCGAGGTGAAGCGGCTGCCGCACGTGCTCGGCACGAGCGACCCGGCGGGGGCACTCGACGCGGGCGGCGACACCGCCGTGCGCGGCGGCCTTGTCTCGGCCGACGGGAGGATCGCAGTCGTCCGGGTGCAGTACCCCGACCAGAGCCGACTGTCGGCCAAAGACCTCGACGCCCTCGTCGATCTCGGCGACCGGCTGCGCCCCGAGCTGCCCCTGCGCATCGAGATGGGCGGGAACCTCTTCTACGCCTTCTCCGACCCCAACGGCGGCGCGAGCGAGCTGATCGGCCTCCTCGCCGCGGCCGCGATCCTGTTCCTGGCGTTCGGTTCGCTCGTCGCCGCCGCGCTGCCGATCGGCATGGCGGTCTTCGGGCTGACCATCGGAGTTGCCACGATGACGGTACTGGCGGGGGTGACGGACGTCCCGACCTTCGCCCCCGTCCTGGGCAGCATGGTCGGGCTCGGAGTGGGCATCGACTACGCGCTGTTCGTGCTCGCCAGGCACCGGGAGTACCTCGCGCTCGGGCTCGATCCCCACGAGGCGGCGGGGCGAGCGGTGGCCACGGCGGGGAGGCCCGTGGTCTTCGCCGGCGGCGTCGTCGTCGTATCGATCCTCGGCCTGGCAGTCGCGAACGTGCCGTTCATGACGGTGGGCGGGCTCGCCGTCTCGATCGTCGTTCTGACCATGGTGGTCGCGTCGGTGACGCTCCTGCCGGCCTTCCTCGGCGTCGCCGGCCCACGCCTGGCCCGGGCCGGCCGGATCGGCCGGGCGCTGCAGACCGGGAAGCCGGGCCGACTCGCACGGCAGCGGGACACGGTGGCGGGCGCCGCTCCCGCCGCCGGTTGGCGGCGCTGGATCGGGCACGTCTGCCGGCACCCGGTGCTGTACGCGACCGGCGCGGCGGGGCTGCTGCTGACGGCGACGCTGCCCGTGCTCGGCCTGCGCGTCGGCCTGCCCGACGACGGCTCACTGCCCCACAGCCGTACCGAGCGCCGTGCCTACGACCTCGTCGCGGAGGGGTTCGGCCCGGGCACCAACGGTCCCCTCGTCATCGCCGCGGACCCCGCTCGTGATCCGGGAGTGCTGGACCGACTCGTCGCAACGGTCGCGGCGGATCCGGGCATCGCATCCGTCGCGCCGACGCACATCGATCGGGCCACCGGCATCGCGACCCTCGTGGTGTTCCCGACCACCAACCCTCAGGACAAGGCCACGGCCGACACCATCGCCCGGTTGCGCACCGACGTGCTGCCCGCGGTGGTCGGGCACGGCCCGGCCAGGGCCCACGTCGGCGGCGCCGCCGCGAGCCTGTCCGATGTGGGCCAACGCACCAGCCAACGCCTGCCGGTGTTCGTCGCCGCCGTGCTGGCGATGTCGTTCCTGCTGCTGATGCTGATCTTCCGCTCGATACTCGTACCGCTCAAGGCGGTACTGCTGAACCTGCTGAGCATCGGCGCGGCCTACGGCATCATGGTCGCGGTCTTCCAGTGGGGCTGGGGAGGCGCACTCATCGGGCTGGAAGCGACGGTTCCGATCGTGTCGTTCATCCCGATGTTCCTCTTCGCCATCCTGTTCGGCCTGTCGATGGACTACGAGGTGTTCCTCCTCTCCCGCGTACGCGAGGAGTACCTGCGCACCGGCGACAACGGCACGGCGATCGTCGAGGGCGTCTCGGGCACCGCCCGGATCATCACCTCGGCCGCCCTCATCATGGTGGCGGTCTTCCTGTCCTTCGCCGTCGCCGAGGACCCCTCCACCAAAATGTTCGGACTCGGCCTGGCCACCGCGATCTTCATCGACGCCACGGTCGTACGCATGGTGCTGGTACCGGCGACCATGACACTCCTCGGCCGGACCAACTGGTGGCTGCCGAGCTGGCTGGACCGGATGCTTCCCCGCGGCCCGGTCGGCGCCGACGCGGAATCTCCCCCGGCTGCCCGCCCGTCTTGAACCGCCGGATCGCGCCCTCGAACTGCTGCCGCAGTCGCTCGGGGTACGGGCCGTAATTGCCGATCGGCAGGTACGGCTCGGGCGGTCTCGGAGTCGATCCAGTCGAGGACGGCCGCGCGCTCGGTCCGGCCGATGGCTGGGCCACGTGAGGGCTGCGCGTTCGACGCACAGCCGCTCGAAGCCCTCCCGGTCGTCAGCCCGGGCCGGCTCCCGCAGTGCCACGAAGTCGATGCCGTAGTAGCGCGCGTACGGAGTCCCGTGCAGCAGCTCCGCACTCACGCGCGCGGCGGGGAGCACGCTTGCGGTCACGGTCCCGGTGTAGTTGTCGGCGTAGGGCTCCAGGACGAAGGAGGCGCAGAGCCCGGCCCGGCCGGCGAGCGCGGCCAGCTCCGCAAGGAACCGGGGCGTCGGGTCGGCCCCGGGGAAGGATTCCAGGCCGAACGCGGCGAGCCGGCGCAGCGCGGCGCGCGCGGATTCCCCTACCTCCGGTGCGAGTTCCGCGGCGAGGAGCGGTGCGGCCAGGCCGGCCACGTCCTCCGCCGAGGTGGCGATGCCCCGTTGGACGAGCACGGCCGCGGGGGCGCGCAGGGCGGTGGCGACCAGGGCTCGCACGGACGCGGGTACCTGGGTCCCGACGGGCAGACCGGTCTCCCGGGCTTCTGCGGCGGTGACCGGGGCGACGGGCGCGTCCACGTCGGAGAGCCCGGAATCCTGGTCGAGCCGGGCCAGGCGGCGGCTCACCAGCGCGGCCATTTCGTGGTGCGCGGGCCGGGTCGCCCGGCGGGCCTGATCCTGGCGCAGCCGGGTGTGCGCGGCGGAACCGGGAACTCCGTGCCGGGCCACCATCGACGCCGTGGCGTGGTGGGCCAACCCGGCCAGCCGGGGCGGGAGTTCGCGACCCGAGATACGCTCCAGCAGGGCCCGGCGCAGGATCGCCGCGTGGGACCGCGGGTCGCGGTGTCGGCTGGTCAGGGGGTGCACTGCCGAGAGTTCCTCGTACCGGTCGAGCAGGGCAGCGCCCTCCGCGAGGAGCGCGTCCGCGCCGCGCAGCCAGTACGCGAGGAGCTCGTCCTCGAAGGGGCGCCACACGGTCAGGGCCTCGCGCCCCGCGGCGAGGGCGGGTCTCGGCCGTCGCCGTGCGAGCAGCCGTGCCACTTCGCCGGCCGTTCGGACCTGCGTCGCGTACGGGATCGTGTTCTCGGTCATCGTCGGCGTGGCAGGTCCTGCCCCTGCGCCCTCCGGCTGTGCAGGCCGGTGCTCTGGCTGCTGAGCTACACGCCGTGGCAGGGAACTTACCCCGGCCGAGGGTGCAGGTGCCACGGGATTGCCGAAGCGTCCGGAGCAACCGCCCCCGCTCCGGGAGAGCCCCGGACCAGAGCCATCGCCCGGTCCGGGGCCTTCGGGGCCCTGCGAGGCCGGTCGGGTCACGCGGATCAGTCGGGCAGGCGCTCGCCCGTGGTCGGGTGGAAGAGGTGGACGGCCTCCTGGCGCGCGATGACGCGGATGGTCTTGCCGCGCAGGCCCTCCTCGCGGCCGTACGTCCGGACGGTCAGCGGCTGGGTATCGCCGTCGCCGCCGGCGGCCTCGCGGGCGGCGCGGCTGATCTTGACCGTGGAGCCGCCGAAGCGGATGCCGTCCTCGCGCAGCGGCAGGCTCAGCAGGTTCATGGCGGGGGAGCCGATGAACCCGGCCACGAACTTGTTCGCCGGCCGTGATCTCGGCCATGGCTGTCAATCCCTCTTTGACCGGCGGTACGTGCGGGACGATCCGTGCGGGTGGGGTCGGCAGGAGTGGCGGAGCGCAGAGCAGAGCTTTACTCCGGTATGCGGTAGGCGATGTGCATCGATGTGTTGGTAAACCGCATTAGTGCAAGTTTTGGTTAACCGGCTATAAGAAGTCAACCTCCACTGGGCGGGTGGAGGTCGTGTGGGTTCGTTATCGAATCGATATCACGCCAAAGGCGAAGAGGGCTAAAGCGCATCAGTGCAGGTCGGAGCGGTTGTCCTAGGGTGACTTTCGGACTGTCGGCTCCTTCTCTGTCGTAATTCGGGACGTACGGGTACCTGTCGCTCAGGACTTTGGTCATATTGACGGAATCTTGATTTCGGGTGAGTTTGGGCCCAGTGATCCGGCGACGAGGCCGGAACTCCCCCTGAAGGCGGCGACGATGACCCGTAAGAACGTGACCCGTATGGCCATCACCACGCTGGTGGCCGGCACTTTCTTCGCGACCTCCGCGTGTGGAATGAGCGGTGGCGCCGCAGACGTGAAGGAGGGGGAGAAGACCGGCAAGGTGGCCGGTCAGATCACGTTCCGCACGCTCCAGCTGAAGCCCATGTTCACGTCGTACGTGCAGGGGGTCATCGACGCGTTCGAGAGGCAGTACCCGGACGCGAAGGTCAAATGGGAGGACGTGCCGGGCGACGGCTACAACGAGAAGATCGTCGCCGACGCCCAGGCCGGGGCCCTCCCCGACGTCGTCAACCTCTCGACCGACTCCTTCCAGCTGCTCGGCGACCGCGGCATGCTCGCGGACGTGGCGAAGCTCGACCCCGAGGTGGCCAAGGACTACGTCTCGGGCGCCTGGGAGCAGTTCAAGCTGCCCGGCAAGGGGGACAGCGTGTTCGCGTACCCCTGGTACGTGACCCCGGAGATCCTCACGTACAACAAGGAACTCTTCGAGAAGGCCGGTCTCGACCCGGCCAAGCCGCCGACCAGCGTCGAGCAGTTCTTCGACTACGCCGAGCAGATCGCCGCCACGTCCGGGGGAAAGTACTCCGCCTTCATGGCCGACCCCAAGGGCCGGCTGCCCGGGGACTGGCAGAAGATGGGCGTCCCGATCCTGAACGAGAAGCAGGACCAATTCACCTTCGACACCGACAAGGCCGTCGCGTGGGTCGAGCGGATGAAGGACCTGTACGCCAAGGGCGCCATGCCCAAGGAGTCCCTGCTCAAGCAGGACGACATCAACCAGCTCTACGGCGGCGGCAAGATCGTCTTCGGCCCCGGCTCCCCGGGCTTCGTCAAGGACATCAAGCAGAACGCCCCGCAGATCTACGCGAACACGCAGGTCGCGAACGCCGTTACCGGGCAGCTCGGCCACATCGGCATCTACGCCCAGTCGCTCGGCATCAAGAAGGACACCAAGCACATGGACGCGGCGACCGAGTTCGCCAAGTGGCTCACCAACGGCCCCAACCAGGTGGAGTTCTCGAAGCACGCCACCATCTACCCCTCCAACGCCACCGGCCTCGCCGACCCCTTCTTTACCGACAGGGGCGATGGCAAGGACGCGGAGACGGTGGCCCGCGCCGTCGGCGCGGAACAGCTGAAGACCGCGGGACTCGACGCCAACACCCCCGTCCAGTGGACCAACCAGGTCGGCGACGTGGTCGTGCGCGAGATGCAGAAGGCCATCAAGGGCGAGCAGGACGCCAAGACGGCGGTGAAGAAGGCGCAGGAGGAGGCGAACAAGCTGCTGGCCAAGACGGCCCGGCAGTGACGGCGGCAGCGGAGAAAGGAGAGGGAGACGCCATGAGTCCATCCGCAGGCCCGGAACTACGGGACAAGGCAGGCCCGTTTCGGGACGCACCCGCCCCCACCCCCGCCCTCGACAAGACGGCGAAGCTGTCCAAGCAGGCCAAGCAGGCCAAGCAGGCCATGGAGGCCGAGACCGGGCTGCGCCACCGCAAGTGGTGGACCCCGTACCTCTTCCTCGCCCCGGGCCTGATCATGGTGACGATGTTCAGCCTCTGGCCGTTCGTCAACACCGTGATCCTCTCCTTCACCGATGCGCAGATCCTGCGCGGCGGCGGGTTCGTCGGCTTCGACAACTACACCCGCGCCTTCGCCGATCCCGACTTCTGGGTCGCCACCGGCAACAGCGTGCTGTACCTCGTGGTCGTCGTCCCGTGCCTGGTGTTCCTGCCGCTGGCCCTCGCGGTCCTCGTGCAGAGAGAGGTCCCCGGCATCGGCTTCTTCCGCTCGGCCTTCTACACCCCGGTGATCGCCTCGGCCGTGGTCGTCGGCCTCATCTGGCAATGGGTGCTGCGCAGCGACGGCCTGGTCAACACGCTGTTCCAGAAGCTGAGCATCATCTCCGAGCCGATCCCGTTCCTGACCGACAGCACCATGCTGCTGGTCTCCGCGATGATCGTGACCGTGTGGAAGGGCCTCGGCTACTACATGGTCTTCTACCTCGCCGCCCTCGGAAACGTCTCCACCTCGCTCTACGAGGCCGCCGCGCTCGACGGCGCGGGCCCCGTCCGCCGCTTCTTCAGCATCACCGTCCCCCAGGTGAAGCCGATGATGCTGCTGGTCGGCACCCTCTCCGCGATCTCCGCGCTCCGCGTCTTCACCGAGATCTACATCCTCGGAGGCGAGAGCGGCGGTCCCGGCGGCGGCGCCCGTACCCTGCCCTTCCTCATCCGGCAGGTCGGCCTCGGCTTCTCCGGCGAGACCGGCTACGCGGCCGCCATCTCCATCCTGTTGTTCCTCCTGACGCTGGTCTTCAGCCTGCTGGGCCGCCGCCTCTCGAAGGGAGACGAAAGTTGAGCACCCTCGCTTCCCTCGGCAACAAGTCGGGCAAGCGCGTCGGAGCCGACGCGCGGCGCTACTGGCTCGGCCTCGCCGGCCGGTACGCCACGCTCCTCCTGATGCTCGTCATCATGCTCGGCCCGATCGTCTGGCAGTTCCTGACCTCGATCCGCGGCCGCACCGAGAACGTGTACGACGGGGTGCTGCCCTCGCAGCCCACCCTCGACAACTACTTCCGTGTCGCCGAGTCGTTCCCGCTGTTCCAGTACGTCGGCAACACCCTGACGGTGGCGCTGCTCGCCATCACCTCGAACATGCTGTTCGCGGCCATGGGCGGCTACGCCCTCTCCCGGGCCGCCTGGAAGGGCCGCAAGATCGTCTTCACCGTGCTGGTGGCGACGCTGATGTTCCCCTTCGAGTCCGTGATGATCTCGATGTTCCTCACCGTCCGCGAGATGGGCCTGGTCGACACCCTCATCGGTGTCTGGCTACCCGGCGCGGTCTCCGTCCTCAACATCATGATCATGCGGTCGGCCTTCCTCTCCGTCCCCAAGGAGGTCGAGGAGGCAGCGGTCCTGGACGGCGCGAACGAGTGGACCCGCTTCACCCGGGTCTTCCTCCCCGCCGCCAAGGGAGCCCTGGCCGTCGTCTGCATCACCAGCTTCATGGGCGCCTGGGACGACTTCCTCTGGCCCCTGCTGGTGCTGACCAACAGCGACAACTACACCCTCCAGCTCGGCCTGAAGACCCTGGCCGGCGCCACCACCGTCAGTGACCAGCGGATCATCGCCGCCGGTGCGATGGCCGCGCTGATCCCGATGATGCTGCTCTTCTTCGCCCTGCAGCGCTTCTTCTTCAAGGGCGTCGGCGAGGGAGCCGTCAAGACCTGAGCGAGTCAGTCCGGTCGGGCCCCGGCGGCCCGCCCCCCGGCCGGACCCGACCGCCCCCGACCGGACCCGACCGCCCCCGACCGACCTCAGGATCGCAGTCCACCTCCACCCTGGAGCAGCCGTCATGCACGACGACCGCAGCATCACCGAACACCGCCTCCGCCGTGTCCTCAAGGAGCGCATCAAGCCCGCCGTCCACTCCCGCTCGGTCCCGCTGACCATCGAGCGCTGGGAGGCCCCCGGCGAGCCCGTCCCCGTGGCCGAGGGCCTGGCGGCCTCCTACGAACCCTGCGCCATCGGCGACATGTGGGGCCCGGCCTGGGGCACCACCTGGTTCAAGGTCACCGGTACCGTCCCCGCCGACTGGGCCGGCCGCACGGTGGAAGCCGTGCTCGACCTCGGCTTCGACCGGATGATGCCCGGCTTCCAGTGCGAGGGCCTGGTCCACCGCGCCGACGGCAGGGAGATCAAGGCGCTCAACCCGTACAACGACTGGGTGCGCGTCGCCGACCGCGCGGACGGCGGCGAGCGCATCGAGTGGTACGTCGAAGGCGCCTCCAACCCGATCCTCGTCGACCACTCGGTCACCTACGAGGGCGACAAGCAGACCAGCGGCGACCAGCCCCTCTACCGGCTCGCCCGGATGGACCTCGCCGTCTTCGAGACCGAGGTCTGGGAACTCGTACAGGACCTCGAAGTCCTCTACGACCTGATGACGCAGCTCGACGAGCGCGATGCCCGGCGGTACGAGATCCTGCGCGCCATCGGTTCCGCCCTCGACGCGGTGGACCTCTGCGACGTCCCCGGCACCGCGGCCGACGCCCGCGCCCGGCTCGTCGTCGTCCTGGCCGCCCCCGCCACTGCCTCCGCGCACCGGATCAGCGCGATCGGCCACGCCCACATCGACTCCGCGTGGCTGTGGCCGCTGCGCGAGACCGTGCGCAAGGTCTCGCGGACCACGTCCAACATGCTGGGCCTGATGGAGGAGCACCCCGAGTTCGTCTTCGCCATGTCCCAGGCGCAGCAGCTCGACTGGATCAAGACCTACCGGCCCGAGCTCTTCGAGCGGGTCAAGAAGAAGATCGCCGACGGGCAGTTCGTGCCGGTCGGCGGCATGTGGGTCGAGTCCGACACCAACATGGTCGGCGGCGAGGCCATGGCCCGCCAGTTCCTGTACGGCAAGAAGTTCTTCATGGACGAGTTCGGCATCGAGACGAACAACGTCTGGCTGCCCGATTCCTTCGGCTACACCGCCGCCATGCCGCAGATCGTCAAGCTCTCCGGCTCCCAGTGGTTCCTGACGCAGAAGATCTCCTGGTCCCAGGTGAACAAGTTCCCCCACCACACCTTCTGGTGGGAGGGCATCGACGGCACCCGCGTCTTCACGCACTTCCCGCCCGTCGACACCTACAACTCCGACCTCGGCGGCGCCCAACTGGCGCACGCAGCCCGCAACTACCAGGAGAAGGGCCGAGGTTCGCGCTCGCTGGCCCCCTTCGGCTGGGGGGACGGCGGCGGTGGCCCGACCCGCGAGCAGCTCGGCCGCGCCAAGCGGCAGCGGGACCTCGAAGGTTCCCCGCGCGTGGAGATCGAGCGTCCCGACGCGTTCTTCGAGAAGGCGCACGCCGAGTACGAGGACGCACCCGTCTGGGCCGGCGAGCTCTACCTGGAGCTGCACCGCGGCACCTACACCTCGCAGGCCAAGACCAAGCAGGGCAACCGGCACAGCGAATCACTGTTGCGCGAGGCCGAGTTGTGGGCGTCCTCGGCCGCGGTGAAGGTCCCCGGGTACGCGTACCCGTACGAGGAGCTGGAGCGGATCTGGAAGACCGTACTGCTCCACCAGTTCCACGACATCCTCCCCGGCTCCTCCATCGCCTGGGTGCACCGCGAGGCGCGCGAGACGTACGCCGCGGTGCGGGAGGAGCTGACGGCCATCACCGTGGCCGCACAGACTGACCTCGCCGGAGAGGGCGAGGAGGAGCTCGTCTTCAACTGCGCCCCGCACGCCCGGCGCGGAGTCCCCGCCGGCGGGGCGGGCCTGCCGGCGGCCGCAGAGCAGCCCGTCACGGCGGAGGAGCGCCACGGCGGCGGCCACGTCCTCGCCAACGGGCGGCTCCTCGTGGAGATCGACGGCCGCGGGCTGATCGTGTCCGCGTACGACCTGGAGGCCGGGCGGGAATCGGTCGCACCGGGGACCGCCGCGAACCTGCTCCAGATCCACCCCGACTTCCCGAACATGTGGGACGCGTGGGACATCGACGAGTTCTACCGCAACAAGGTCACCGACCTGGTGGGCGTGGACGCGCTGGAGGTCGCGGAGGCCGGGCCCGACTCAGTCGCCGTACGGGTGAGCCGCTCGTTCGGCCAGTCCCGCGTCGCCCAGACGATCACCCTCCGGGCCGGGGCCAAGACGGTGGACATCGTCACGGACGTGGACTGGCACGAGACGGAGAAGTTCCTCAAGGCGGCCTTCCCGCTGGACGTCAAGGCCGAACGCTCCGCCTCCGAAACGCAGTTCGGGCACGTCTACCGGGCCACTCACACCAACACCTCTTGGGAGGCAGCAAAGTTCGAGATCTGCGCGCACCGCTGGATCCACGTCGAGGAGCCGGGCTGGGGCGTGGCCGTCCTGAACGACTCCACGTACGGCCACGACGTGACCCGCGACATGCGCCCCGACGGCGGCCAGACCACCACCGTCCGCCTCTCCCTGCTGCGGGCCCCGCGCTACCCCGACCCCGAGACCGACCAGGGCGCACACACCCTGCGCTTCTCGCTGGCCCCCGGCGCGGCCGTCGGCGACGCGGTCCGCGAGGGCCACGCGCTGAACCTGCCCGAGCGCGTGCTCCGCGGCGAGGGCCCGGTCGCCCCGCTCGTCGCGGTCGACACGGACGCGGTGGTGGTCGAGTCGGTGAAACTCGCCGAGGACCGCAGCGGCGACGTCGTCGTCCGGCTCTACGAATCCCGCGGCGGCCGCGCGAAAGCCACCCTGGCGGCGGGCTTCCCGCTGTCGGCGGCGGTCGAGAGCGACCTCCTGGAACGCCCCCTGGAGGGCGCGGCCGTCTCCGGCCCCGCCCCGGACGGCACGGTCGCCCTGGCCCTCCGCCCGTTCCAGATCGTCACGGTCCGCCTCCACCGGGCCTGACCGTCATCCCGCCGCCCTCTTCGTACGCCGCCTGTCGGCCATGCAGTCGGCCGCCTGAGCGGCGCCGCAGGCGGTGGTACGGGCCGGGGTCATTCCGCGAGGAACGTCGAGACGGCCGCCGTGAACTCCTCCGGCGCCGCCGCGTGGATCAAGTGGCCGTACGGGAGGGTGATCAGGCGGGCGTCCGGGATGCGGAGGGTCACCTCGTCGAAGGAGGCGGG
Organism: Streptomyces sp. NPDC058289; assembly: GCF_042880975.1. Classification (NCBI taxonomy): domain Bacteria; kingdom Bacillati; phylum Actinomycetota; class Actinomycetes; order Kitasatosporales; family Streptomycetaceae; genus Streptomyces; species Streptomyces sp. NPDC058289. The sequence goes on along the minus strand of NZ_JBHVYI010000006.1, from coordinate 82,174 downwards.
CGGCAGGTGGCTGGCGGGGCCGCCGTACACGACCAGCGTGGGGGCCGTGATGCGGGACAGGCCCGCCAGCCAGGCCGGGTCGGGGCGGTCGAGCTGGGGGCGGACCGCGAGCACCATCGCCCAGTCGAAGGCGAGTTCGCCCTCGGGGCGTACGGGGGCCACGGCCTCGCGGGGGAGCGGCGCGGGAGCGTCCTCCAGGACGAGGCGGCCGACGCGGTGCGGCTGTGCGGCGGCCGCCAGGTAGGCGACGACACCGCCCATCGAATGCCCGACCAGGTCCACGCGGTCGAGCCCGAGGGCGTCGAGGAGCCCGAGCACGTCCTCGCGCATCAGCTCCAGCGAGTACTCCCGGGTCCACTCGCTGCGCCCGTGCCCCCGCAGGTCCAGCGCGAACACCCGGCGCTCCCGCGCGAGTTCGTCCCGTACGGGGGCCCAGTCCGCGGCGGTCTCGCCCAGCGCGGGGAGCAAGAGGACCGGCGGTCCGTCCGCCGGGCCCGTGACCTCGTAGGCGAGGCGCACTCCGCCGTTCACGGTCAGCGTGTGGTGCTCGGTCTTCCGTGTCGTCATGCGGTGCACGCTACCGGCGGCGGCTCAGGCCTTGAAGGCGCCCAGGGCGCTGCCCTCGAGCCACTCGTCCCAGCTCAGGTTCCAGTCGCCGTAGCCGTTGCCGAAGCGGTCCATGGGCTTGCCGGTCGTGCCCGTCACCTCGATGACGTCGCCGACGGAGGGCTGCTCGTACATGGTCAGCGTGTGCGCGGCGAGGTCCACCTTGCTGACCTTCGCGGGGCCCACGGTGAAGGCCAGCTCGCGGTTCCCGGTCGCTGCGGTGCGCGCGTCCAGTTTCACTCCCGCGAGGCGGGCGTCCAGGGTCACCTTCGTGCCCGCAGGCCAGTACTCCCGCGGGCGGAAGTGGAGGTAGGTGTCCCCCTTGGCCTCCGCCCAGTGCCAGGCGCCGACGACCCCGGTGGAGGTCTTGATCTCCACCCGGCCCTCGATGCCCGCCCGCAGCGCCGGGTCCACCTTCTGGCCCTTGAAGACCAGCGAGACGGGCTGCCCGATGCCGACGGTCGAACCGTGTGCGTCGTGGCGGCGGCCGCCAGGGCGGCGCGGAGTGCGGGGGCGGGGAAAGCGGGCATCGGCCCATCCTTGGCGATCTCCCGGGCCGTGAACTGCGCCACAGGTGCCGGCGGCGAGGGCCTTTGGTCCCGCTGTTTCCCGGATGCCGGGCACGCACGGCCCCTGACTCGATTGTGCACCTAGTTGCATAATAAGCGGCCGCTCAGCTAGAACAGGACCATCACCCCCGCGCGAGGAGGCGCCTCCATGAGTTCCCAGAGCCGGTACCCGCACCTGCTGAGCCCCCTGGACCTCGGCTTCACCACCCTGCCGAACCGCGTGATCATGGGTTCCATGCACACCGGCCTCGAAGAGCACGAGCGGGGCTTCGAGCGCCTCGCCGCCTTCTACGCCGAGCGCGCCCGCGGCGGCGCCGGCCTGATCGTCACCGGCGGCATAGCCCCGAACGACGCCGGCCGCCCCTTCGAGGGGGGCGCCCGCCTCACCACCGAGGAGGAGGCCGCCGAGCACCGGGTGATCACCGACGCGGTGCACGCCGAGGGCGGGAAGATCGCGATGCAGATCCTCCACTTCGGCCGCTACGCCTACCACAAGGACCTGGTCGCCCCCAGCGCCCTCCAGGCCCCCATCAGCCCCTTCGTGCCCAACGCGCTGACCGACGCCGAAGTCGAGCGCACCATCGAGGACTTCGTCCGCGCCGCCCGCCTCGCCAAGCTGGCCGGCTACGACGGCGTCGAGATCATGGGTTCCGAGGGCTACCTGGTCAACGAGTTCATCGCCGCCGCCACCAACAAGCGCACCGACCGCTGGGGCGGCGCCTACGAGAACCGCGTGCGCTTCCCGCTGGAGATCGTCCGGCGCACCCGCGCGGCCGTCGGCGAGGAGTTCATCCTCGTCTACCGCCTCTCGATGCTCGACCTGATCCCCGGCGGCTCCACCCTCGACGAGGTCGTCCACCTCGCCAAGGAGGTCGAGGCGGCCGGCGCCACCATCATCAACACCGGCATCGGCTGGCACGAGGCCCGCATCCCCACCATCGCCACCTCCGTCCCGCGGGGCGCCTACACCTGGGTCACCAAGCGGCTGATGGGCGCGGTCTCCGTCCCCCTCGTCACCAGCAACCGCATCAACACCCCGGAGATCGCCGAGGAGTTGCTCGCCGACGGCCGCGCCGACCTGGTGTCCCTGGCCCGCCCCTTCCTCGCCGACGCCGATTTCGTCGCCAAGGCCGCCGCAGGCCGGTCCGAGACCATCAACACCTGCATCGGCTGCAACCAGGCCTGCCTGGACCACACCTTCAGCGGCAAGCTCACCACGTGCCTGGTCAACCCGCGCGCCTGCAACGAGACGGAACTCATCCTGTCTCCCACCCAGTTGAAGAAGCGCGTCGCCGTCGTCGGAGCCGGCCCGGCCGGTCTGGCCTGCGCCGTCTCCGCGGCCGGCCGCGGCCACGCCGTCACCCTCTACGAAGCCTCCGGCCACATCGGCGGCCAGCTCGACATCGCCCGCCGCATCCCCGGCAAGGAGGAGTTCGAGGAGACCATCCGCTACTACGGCACCCAACTCGCCGAGCACGCGGTCGAGGTCAAGCTGAACACCCGCGCCGACGTCGAGACCCTGCGCGGCTACGACGAGGTCGTCGTCGCCACCGGCGTCACCCCCCGCACCCCCGACATCGAGGGCGTCGACGGCCCCAACGTCGTCAGCTACCTCGACGTCCTGCGCGACGGCGCCCCCGTCGGGCAGCGAGTCGCCGTCCTCGGCGCCGGCGGAATCGGCTTCGACGTCGCCGAGTTCCTCACCGACAGCGGCGAAGGCGCCTCCCAGGACCCCGAGGTCTACTTCCGCCACTGGGGCGTGGACACCGCCTACACCGGCCCCGGCGGCCTCACCGCCCCCGAGCGCCCCGCCCCGCCGCGCCAGGTCCACCTGCTCCAGCGCAAGACCACCAAGGTCGGCTCCGGGCTCGGCACCACCACCGGGTGGATCCACCGGGCGGAGCTCAAGCACCGCGGTGTCGTCTCCGTCGCGGGGGCCGCGTACGACCGGATCGACGGCGAGGGCCTGCACATCACGGTGGAGGGCGAGCAGCGCCTCGTACCCGCCGACACGGTGGTCCTGTGCACCGGCCAGGAACCGCGCCGCGACCTGTACGAGGCCCTGCGCGCGGCCGGCATCGAGGCGCACCTGATCGGCGGCGCCGACGTGGCCGCCGAGCTCGACGCCAAGCGGGCCATCCGCCAGGGCACGGAACTGGCCGCCGCCCTCTGAGGATCCGGCGACGCAAGGGGAGTTGTGGCGGCAGCGACCGGGCCGCCACAATCACCCGGTGACGATGCTGACACCGGCCGAAGCGGACAAGATCCTCCACGACAACTTCGCCCCCTGGGTGCTCGCCCTCGGGCTCACCGTCCAGGAGACGGGCGACCGGCACGCCGTACTGCGGCTGCCCTGGTCCGACGCCCTCGCCCGGGACGGCGGGGGCCTCAGCGGCCAGGCCCTGATGGCCGCCGCGGACACCGCCACCGTGATTGCGATCTCCGCCGCGCGCGGGGCCTACGGTCCGATGACCACCGTCCAGCAGTCCACCAGCTTCCAGCGGCCGGTGGTCGGCGCCGACGTGCTGATCGACGTACGGATCACCAAACTCGGCAAGCGGATGGCCTTCGCCGACATCACCATGACGCCCGAGGGCAGCCCGGAGCCGGCGGCGAAGGCCTCCACCGTTTACGCCCTTCTGGGGTGACGGGCCGGCGCACCGGACCGATCCACGACCGTCCCTTCACCCTCTTGCGGCTCGACCGGCCGGGGGGCGGCGCAATCGGCCGGGGAGGGGGCGGGCCGGTCCGGGGTCAGCCCGTCTGGACGGTGACCGTGCGGCCCGGGGTGACGGTCGGGGTCGCGTAGGTGTACGTCACTCCGTCCAGGACCTTGGTGCGCGCCGGCTGGGGCACTCCGTCGACCGTGAGCGTGGCGTAGGTGCCGGGGAAGCGGGCCTCCCAGGTGTAGGGGGAGGTGCCCGACGTGTGCGTGAGGGTGGACTTCGTCGCCCCGTCGTGGCGGAGGGAGAACGTCGAGTCGCCGATCCGGAGGTCGTCGATCCGCAGCCAGTCCATGCCCGAAGGCAGCCGGGACCGGGTGCTCAGGGCGTGTGAGGGTGCGTCGGGGGTGACGCCCAGCAGGCCTTCGACGGTCTGGCCGAGCAGGGTGAAGGAGACCTCGGGGTAGTCCCCGTTGGTGCCCTGCTTGGTGTTCACGTGCTGGACGTCCTTGTGGTCGTAGACGTCCTTCATCCACTTCCAGCCGGTGTCGTTCCGGTTGTTCCGGAAGAAGGTGTCCGGCAGGTAGGTGAGGGCCTCGATGTTGGAGGGCCGGCCCGAACCCGAGGCCTGCTGGTCGATGTAGTCCAGGTACGCCTCCCGCCGGGGACCGGGGTCGATGATCTGCTTCATCGGCATGAACCAGCTGTTCTCCTTGCCCCAGCCGGTCAGGGCGCGCCCGTCCGTGGTGTAGCCGCGCACCATCGACGCGCCCGAACCGGCTCCGATCCAGGTGGAGTTGAAATACGCCTTTAGGTCGCGGGCCTTGGTCTCGTACCGGTCGGCGAGGGCGCCGTCGCCCTTGGAGCGGGCGAGCGAGGCCATCGCCAGGTACGCCTGGTACTGGGAGCCGATCGCGTCGCCGGCCTCGGCGAGGGGCTCGCCGCTCTGCTCGTTGTAGCTGGCGGTGCCCTGGAAGATGCCCTGGCCCGTGCCTTCCGCCACCTCGACCGCGCCGTTGTCCTTGAGCCCGTCGTGCAGGGTGACGAACTCGTCGGTGGCGTGGCGGTAGAAGTCCCACAGGGCCGGATCGTCGAGGTAGGCGCGGTCCCCGCTCCAGCGGTACGCCTCCTCGGACTTCTGCACCAGCTCGAAGGTGGCGGGCACTTCGCGGACGAAGTTCGTCGGGCTCTTGTAGTCGATCGAGAGGTAGGTCGAGGTGTCGAAGTTGAAGGCCCACGCCGGGTAGTACTTGTGCGCGGGAGTGGCGGACGCGGCGAAGGAACGGAGCATCGACTTGTTCTCGGCGTGCAGGGCGAGGACTCCCGCGCCGGACAGCTGGTGGGCCATGTCGCGCGAGTAGTAGCCGCTGCGGTTGGCGTACCCGGCCCAGTAGGAGGCGGCGTAGGTGCCGCTGCCGCTGCCGCCGGTGCGGTTCTCGTCCACGTTGAGGGGGCCCGTGGTGCCCGGCAGGTGGACCCAGCTGTTCGCCTTGCGCTTGGACCAGTCGAACATCTCGACGATCTTCGGGTCGGACGAGCTGATCCGCGGGTCCGCGGGTGAGGCCGGAGAGAGCATCACGTCGTCGGCATTGACCCAGCCGTTCCCCGACTCGAAGGCGATCTCCAGCCTGTCCCCGGGGGCGAGGGCGATCCGACTGAGCGTGTAGCGCCGGTAGTTCGAGGCGCTCGGCAGGGTGAGCGTGGCGGCGACCGCGCCGTTGACGCGGGCGGTGTACCGGCCGTTCGGGCCGCCCGTCGCGATCCAGGCGGATATGTCGTACGTCCCCCGGCCCGTGGCCGTCACGGTCTGGGACACCTTCATCCCGGGCCCGGCGTCGAGGTAGGCGAGCCGGGCCGCGCCGTGCGGGTAGTTCGTGGCGACTCCGGTCCCGGAGGTGAACTGCCAGCCGGTACGGCCCTGTTCGAAGCCCGGATTGGTGAGGGCGAGCGGCGCGAGTGCGGCCTGCGTGACCGCCGCGGCCTGGCCGCCGAGGGCGAGCGGGGTCAGCGGGAGGAGCAGGGCGAGGGCGGACAGGAGTGACACACGGGAACGCGTCATCGGGTTCTCCCTGATTGGGGTGGGGTGGCCGTGTGGTGGCGCGGCCGGTCTGCACGGAGCAGGGCGGGCGGCACGCTAGCAATCCCATCGGAAGATTTGCAACGACCTTGTCAAAATTCCCTGACGGATCAAACTGAAAGTTTTCATTGAACTCTTGCAAGCGAGGAGTCGGCCTGGTTACAGTCCTGGCCAGTCGGCTTCCGCAACGGTGCGAGCAGGGGTGGGTCAGGTATGGAACTGGAACGTCGGAGAGTGCTGCAGATGGGTGGCGCGATCGCCGCGGGGGCCGGGCTCACCGGCCTGACCGCCTGTTCCGGAACGGGTGACACGGGCCAGGGCGGGACCGCCGGGGAGAAGGACAAGGGCAAGATCACGGTCTGGTCCTGGCAGGGTCCCGCCGCCGAAATGAAGGCCCTCGTCCCGGAATTCAACAAGAAGTACCCCGGAATCGAGGTGACGGTCGAGGACATCGGCAACCCGGCGATCTGGGACAAGATCACCACCGGGCTCGCCGCCGGCGGCCAAGGTCTCGCCGACGTCCTGCACATCGGCGTCGACTACCTGCCCGGCTACGTGGAGAAGTTCCCCGGCGGCCTCGCCGACCTCGGCCCGCTGGGCGCGAACGCCTACCGTGACGCCTTCGCGCAGGGCATGTGGCAGACCGTTTCCCCCGACGGAAAGCGGGTCAACGCCCTCCCCTGGGAGGCGAATTCGGCGGGCTTCTACTACCGTGCCGACCTCTTCGAGAAGGCAGGAGTCGACGCCGGCGCCCTCCAGACCTGGGAGGAGACCATCGAAGCCGGAAAGGAGATCAAGGCGAAGACCGGCGCCCACCTGCTGGGCATCGACAAGCCCGCCTCACAGGCCGACGCCGCCAACTTCTTCCAGATGCTGCTCCAACTCCAGGGCTCCTTCTACTTCAGCCTCGCCGGGGACATCACGCTCGACTCCCCGGAGGCCGTGAAGGCCATGACGCTCATCAAGACGATGAACGACGCCGGCCTGGTCAGCGATCTCGCCGGCGGCTGGAACGCGCTGATGAGCTCCCTGAAGCAGGGGACCGCAGCCGTCCTGCCCATGCCCACCTGGTTCGGCGGCATCATCCAGGAGCAGGTGCCGGAGGAGGCCGGGAAGTGGAAGGTCCGGCTTCCCCCGGCCGTCCGCCGGGGCGGCTCGACGGCGGCCACGGTCAACTCCACCCACCTCGCGGTGGCGGGCGCGAGCAAGCACCAGGCCGCGGCCTGGTCCTTCGTCGAGTTCGTCCTCACCCGCCCGGCCTCCCAGGTGCAGATCTACAAGGGCAAGGGCATCGCTCCCGCCCTGATGAAGGCGTACGACGACGCGGTCTTCCACGAGCCGTCCCCCTTCTTCGGCGGCCAGAAGAAGGGGGAGGTCTTCCTCGAGGCCCTGAAGGCACCCTCGTCCGCCTTCAACTACACCGCCGACTACGCCCGCGCCCTCAAGCTCGTCACCGACGCCCAGTCCAAGGTGCTGCTGGGCGGCGCCGACCCGGCGAAGGTGCTCAAGGAGGCCGCGGACCAGCTCGCCCAGCAGACCGGACGCAAGGTCTCCCGATGACCGTCACGCTCACCGGTGGCGAGACCCGGGCCGTCCCCTCCCGGGGGACGGCCCCGCGCACCCGGCCCCGTCGGCGCGTGGCCCCGTACCTCTTCGTCCTGCCCGCGCTGCTCCTCTTCGCCGCCTTCAAGCTCTACCCCATCGGCCGGTCCTTCGTGATCAGCCTGCACAAGACCGTCGGCGGGACCGAGCAGTTCGTCGGCGCCGACAACTACACGCGCCTGATGGGCGATCCGCTGTTCTGGACCGCCCTGAAGAACACCGGGGCGATCCTCGCCGTCCAGGTGCCGGTCATGCTGGCCCTCGCCACCGGACTGGCCGTGGCCCTCAACTCCACGCTGCTGCGCGGCCGCACGGTCTTCCGGCTGGGCTTCTTCCTGCCGATGGTCACCGGGCTGGTCGCCTACGGGATCATCTTCTCCGTCCTCCTCAACAAGGACTACGGACTGGTCAACTGGCTGACGGGCCTGATCGGCCTGGACCCGACGCCGTGGCTGACCGACCCCCTGTGGGCGAGGGTCTCCCTCGGTCTCGCACTGACCTGGCACTACACCGGCTACAACGCGGTGATCCTGCTCTCCCGCCTACAGTCCGTGCCCGCCGAGCTCTACGACGCGGCGTCCGTCGACGGGGCCGGCGCCTGGACCTCCTTCCGCCACGTCACCCTGCCGGGCCTGCGCCCCGCGCTCCTGCTCACCACGGTGCTCTCCACCATCGGCACCCTGCAGATCTTCGACGAGCCGTACGTGCTCACCGGCGGCGGCCCGGACAACGCCACCCTGACCATCGGCGTGTACCTCTACCAGAACGCCTTCAAATACTTCGACTTCGGCTATGCCTCCGCCATCGCCTACGCCCTCGCCGTCCTCATCGGCATCCTCGGCGTGATCCAGTTCCGCTTCCTGGGGGAGAAGTCATGACCGCCGTCCGTCACCGCGGCAGGAGCATCCTGCTCACCTCCGGACTCGCCATCGCGCTGGCCGCCGTCCTGATCCCCTTCTACTGGCTCGTGGTCGCCGCCACGCACAGCTCCGGGGAGATCTTCGACAGCCCGCCGCCGTTGCTGCCCGGCGGCCACCTGGCGGAGAACCTCCAGACCCTCCAGGACACCGCACAGTTCGGCCGGGTGCTCCTCAACTCCCTGCTCATCGCGTCGATCTACACCCTGTGCGCGGGCGCCGTCTGCACGCTGGCCGGCTACGGCTTCGCCAAGTACCGCTTCCGCGGCCGCGAACCGCTGTTCGGACTGCTCATGCTCGGACTCGTGGTCCCCGCCCAGGTCACCCTCGTACCGCTCTTCCAGCTGATGGCCGAACTGCACTGGCTGGGCACGTATCAGGCCGTGATCATGCCCAACCTGGCCCTGCCCTTCGGCATCTTCCTGATGCGCCAGTCGATGGCCGCGCTCCCCGACGAACTCCTCGACTCGGGGCGCATGGACGGCTGCGGCGAACTGCGGCTGTTCTGGAAGGTGGTGCTCCCGCCCATGAAACCGGCGCTGGCCGCCCTGGCGATCTTCCTCTTCCTGTACCAGTGGAACGACTTCGTCTGGCCGCTGATCGTCCTGCGCGACAGCGCCACGTTCACCGTCCCCGTGGCGCTCGCCTCCCTCCAGGGCCTGGACGAGACCGACTACGGAGCGATCCTCGCCGGAACCGCGGCCGCCGCGATCCCGATGGCCCTCGTATTCCTCGCGCTCCAGCGCCAGTTCGTGTCCGGCCTGCTCGCCGGCGCCGTGAAGGAGTGACCGTGACCACCGCCGAGACCGCCGTCGATCCCGTCACCACCGCGGGGCTCGCACCCGCCCCCGAGGAACCGCTGCTCGACGGGGTCTCGCTCGCCGTCCTCGCCCACGCCCCCGACGTCCACCCCACCTGGACCCTGGCCGAACTCCCCGGCGGGCTGCGGATGCTGGAAGTGCGGGCCGACGGCGCCCCCGTCGAGATCCGCTTCTCCGTGCCCCTCGGCGACGCCGCCGGATACTGGCACCCGCAGGGCGGCTGGCGGCGCACCCTCCTCGCCGACTGGGACGGCCGCTCCCGGGTCTCGCTGGTCGACGGACACGCCGCCGGCTGCCTCTACGACCACGGCGGCGCCACCCTGCTCACCTTCGCCGCCACCGACCCGGTACCCGAGGCGGAGCTCCGCTTCGGGGTCTCCGAGGAGAACGACACCCACGTCGTCCACCTCCGCCTGCCGGCCGCACGGCAGGCCCACCGGATCCTGCTCTCCCCCCGCGCACCCTCCGTGGCACGGGCCATGCGGGCCCTGCGGTCCTGGTTCGCCGCCGAGTTCGCCCCGGTGCCGGTGCCCGACGCGGCCCGCACCCCCGTCTACTCCACTTGGTACGCCTTCAACCAGGACGTCAGCGCCCCCGCCGTGGAAACCCAGGCCGAACTGGCCGCCGGACTCGGCTGCGGAGCACTGATCCTCGACGACGGCTGGCAGGAAGGGGGCCACGGGCGCGGCTACGCCGGCTGCGGGGACTGGGAGCCGGACCGGGCCAAGTTCCCCGACTTCGCCGGGCACGTGGCCCGGGTCCGGGCCCACGGGCTGAGCTACCTCGCCTGGGTCGCGCCCCTGCTGCTGGGCCCCGGAGCCGCCTGCCACGACCGCTGGGCCGCCTGCGCGCCCGCCCCGTCCGGCGTGCCCGGCGCGCACGTGCTCGACCCCCGCCGCCCCGAGGTGCGCGCACACGTCGTCGGGCTCTGCGTCCGGCTGGTCCGCGCCTACGGGCTCGACGGACTCAAGCTCGACTTCCTCGAGCAGGCCATGGTCTACGCGGGCGACGGCGCCGGTGACGTCGGACAGGCCATGGTGGCCTTGCTGACGGACCTGCGCGCGGCCCTGGAATCCGTACGCCCCGGGGTACTACTGGAGCTGCGCCAGCCCTACACGGGACCCGGCATGGCACCCTTCGGCAACATGCTGCGCTCCTTCGACTGCCCCGCGGACGCCACCGCGAACCGGGTCCGCACCCTCGACACCTCGCTGCTGGCGGTAGGCGGAGCCGTCCACTCCGACATGCTCCTGTGGTCACCCGACGCGCCCGTGACGACGGTGGCCCGGCAGCTGATCGGGGCGCTCCACTCGGTGCCGCAGATCTCCGTACGGCTGGACCGGGTACCCGCGGCGCACCGGGAGACGATCGGGTTCTGGCTGGCGCAGTGGTGGGCCCACCGGGAGCTGCTGTTGGACGGGGAGGTGGAGCCGGGCCGGCCCGACGAGCTGTACCCGCTGGTGCGGGCGAGCGCAGGGGGCCACTGCCTGCTGAGCGTGCACGGGGACCGGGTGGTCCCGCTGGACTTCTCCGCGCACAGCCGCTTCGACCTGGTCAACGGCTCGGACCGGGACCGGGTGATGGTCGAGGTGCTGGGCGGCGGGGGAGAGGTCCGGGGAGTGGTCCACGGGCCCGACGGCCGTATCATGGACGGTCCGCCGCCGTACCTGCCGGAGGGGGCACACTCGCTGGCGGTGCCGCGCGGGGGTCTGGTATCGCTCACGATCACGGAAGGACCGCGATGAAGGTCGGGATCACCGAGGTCGCCGCTCGCGCCCAGGTCAGCGAGGCGACCGTCAGCCGGGTGATCAACCGACGCCAGGGCGTGTCGAAGAAGACCCGGGACGCGGTCGAACAGGCCATGGCGGAAGTCGGCTACGAACGGCAGACCCAGGGCCAACTGGTCGCTGTGATCACGGAGTTCGTGTCCAATCCGTTCTTCGCCGATGTCGCCGAGCGCATCGAGTCGGCGCTCGCCCCGCACGGACTCAAGACCATTCTGTGCCCCGCCTTCCCGGGCGGGGTCCAGGAACGGGACTTCATCTCCGCACTCGTCGACAAGGGCGTCGCGGCCGTCGTCTTCCTCTCCGCCTCCAACACCGTCGAGGGCGCCGACACCGAGACGTACGAACTGCTGCGCCAGCGCAGGGTCCCGTACGTCGGCATCAACGGCGAGTTCGCGGACGGGGTGGCGACCCCGGTCTTCTCGACGGATGACGCGCTCGCCGCGGAGCTGGCCGTCGACCACCTGCACCGACTGGGCCACCGCAGGATCGGGATGGCCTCCGGCCCGGCCGGCAACCAGCCCGCGGACCGTCGGGTGCGGGGCTTCCTCGAGGCCATGGCCAAGCGGGGCATCGCGGAGCCGGAGCGCTGGGTGATCCGGCAGTCGTACACGGTGGAGGGTGGCCAGGCCGCCGTCGGCCCGCTCCTCGCCCTGGGCGCCACCGCGATCGTGGCCGCCAGCGACTACATGGCCCTCGGGGCGATCCGGGGCATCCGCCGGCAGGGACGGGCGGTGCCCGGGGACGTATCGGTCGTGGGCTACGACGGCTCGTCCATCACCGAGTTCACCGACCCGCCCCTGACCACGGTGCGCCAGCCCGCCGACCGGCTGGCCCTGGAGGTCGGCCGCAGCGTGCTGGCGCTGGTCAGCAACCGGGACGTGCCCACGGGGGAGCTGCTGTTCGACCCCGAACTGGTCATCCGGGCGACCACCGGACCGGCCCCCGCGGAGCCCGGGGCCTGATCCGGGGGCGGACGCCGGGCCCGGCCCGAACCCCGCGCCGAGGCCGGACCCAGTGCCGCGGCCCCTCCCCGTGCCGCAACCGGACTCGAAGCCGCCGTCGGGCTCAGTGCCGCTCCTCGCCCGCGACGAGGAGCTCGCCCACCTCCTCCGAGAGGGCGGCGCGCGCAGGGGCGTCCAGGCCGGCGTCGGTGATGAACCAGTCGGCCTGGTGGAGCGCCGCGAAGCCGCTGAGCCCCACCACCCCCCACTTGCTGTGGTCCGCCACGACGGCGACCCGGCGTGCCGAAGCGACCAGGGCGCGGTTGGTCTGGGCCTCCATGAGGTTGGGGGTGGTGAGGCCGGCGCCCTGCGCCACCCCGTGTGCGCCGAGGAAGAGCAGGTCCACGTGGAGGGAGCCGATCGCCAGGTCGGCGAGCGGTCCGACCAGGGCGGCCGAGGGGGTGGGGGACCCGCCGGTGAGCAGCAGGGTCGGGGCGTCGGCTCCGCGGTTGCGGCCGTCGGCCCATACCAGTTCCGCCACCGGGAGGGAATTGGTGACGATGGTGAGCCGAGGGACCCCGAGGAGCCGGGTGGCGACGGCGTGTGCGGTGGTGCCGCCCGAGACCGCGACCACGCTTCCCGGTTCCACCAGGGTCGCGGCCGTGTCCGCGATCGCGGCCTTGGCGTCGCCCTCCAGGTCCGACTTGGCCTCGAACCCGGGCTCGTGTCCGCTCGCCCCGGCCGGGGCGACGGCTCCGCCGTGGACCTTCTCCACGACGCCGCGCCGGGCGAGGGCATCCAGGTCCCGGCGGACGGTCATGTCCGAGACGCCGAACTGCCCCACCAGGTCGGCCACCCGTACCGCGCCCTCGCGCCGGACCGCGTCAAGGATGAGAGCGCGTCGCTGGTGGGCCAGTTGGGCAGCCTGCTCGGCCACGGGTCGCTCCCGGGAATCGGCGAAACCGGTCAGAAGGCAGCAAGATAACACGGCCATGTTGTTGGAGTCTGGGGAAACCTCGATGTGGGCTGGTGGAAAATGTTCGAGAGTGTTTATTCTCGGTGGGTGAAGAAGACCCTCGCGAAACTCGCGGACGGCCGCGAACTGATCTACTTCGACTCCGACGAAGGTGCCGTGCGCGACGCGCCCGACCTGCGCCCACTGGATCCGGTGGACAGCCGGCCGGAACTGCGGCGGGACGAGGCCACCGGTGACTGGATCACCATCGCCTCCCACCGCCAGAACCGTACGTACCACCCGCCCGCCGGCGAATGCCCGCTCTGCCCGTCGCGGGACGGCCGGCTCAGCGAGATCCCCGCCGCCGACTACGAGGTGGCCGTCTTCGAGAACCGTTTTCCCTCCCTCGCGGGCGAGGCCGGACGCTGCGAAGTCGTCTGCTTCACCCCCGACCACGACGCTGGTTTCGCCGACCTCACCCCGGCTTCCGCCCGGCTGGTGCTCGACGCGTGGACCGACCGCACCGCCGAGCTCTCCGCGCTCCCCGGCGTCGAGCAGGTGTACTGCTTCGAGAACCGGGGAGCCGAGATCGGCGTGACCCTCGCCCACCCGCACGGCCAGATCTACGCCTTCCCCTTCGTCACGCCGCGCACCGCCAAGATGACGGCCGCCGCGGAGGCGCACCGCGCCGCCACCGGCCGCAACCTCTTCGAGGACCTGCTGGGCAGGGCCCGCGCCGCCACCGAGCGGGTGGTGACGGCCGGGGAGCACTGGACCGCCTTCGTGCCCTACGCCGCCCGGTGGCCGTACGAGGTCCACCTGTATCCGCACCGCCGGGTCCCCGACCTGACCTGCCTCACCGAAGCCGAGCGGGCCGAGTTTCCCTCCGTCTACCTCGACTTGCTGCGCCGCTTCGACCGGCTGTTCCCCGTACCGGAGACGGAGACCGAGACGGAGGCGGAGACCGAGCGGCCGCAGAAGCCTGCCCCCACCCCGTACATTTCCGCGTGGCACCAGGCGCCCCGCACCCACGGCGAGGAACTGGCCCTGCATCTGGAGCTGTTCACCATCCGGAGGACCCCCGACAAGCTCAAGTTCCTCGCCGGGACGGAGTCCGGGACGGAGGCCTTCATCAACGACGTGGCCCCCGAGACGGCGGCGCGACGACTGCGGGAGGCCCTGGCATGAGCCGGACCGAGCGGGCCGCGGGCACCTTCGCGAAGCTCTTCGGCGGTTCCCCCGACGGGGTCTGGGCGGCGCCCGGCCGGGTCAACCTGATCGGTGAACACACCGACTACAACGACGGGTTCGCCCTCCCCATCGCCCTCCCGCAGACCACCCTGCTCGCCGCCCGCGCCCGTACGGACGGGCGGCTGAGGCTGCACAGTGCCCAGGGCGACGGCCGGACCGTCGAACTGTCCGTGGCCGCCCTGGCCCCCGGAGCAGTGCCGGGCTGGGCCGCGTACCCGGCCGGAGTGGTCTGGGCCCTCGCCGAGGCGGGACACCCGGTCGGTGGCGCGGACCTCCACTTCGACAGCACGGTGCCCACGGGCGCGGGCCTCTCCTCCTCCGCCGCGCTGGAGTGTGCGGTCGCCGTCGCCTACGACGAGCTGTACGGACTGCGGCTGCCCGGGCCCGAACTGGCCCGGATCGCCCAGCGGGCGGAGAACGCCTTCGCCGGCGTCCCCTGCGGGATCATGGACCAGATGGCCTCCGTGTGCTGCACCACCGGGGCCGCCCTCCACCTCGACGCCCGCACCCCGGAGCTCCACCGGCAGGTCCCCCTCGACCTCCCGGGACAGGGACTCGGACTGCTCGTGATCGACACCCGGGTCTCCCACGACCTGGGCGACGGGGCGTACGCGGCCCTGCGCGCGGGCTGTGAACGGGCGGCCGGGCTGCTCGGCCTGCGCGCCCTGCGGGATCTGCCCGCCGGGAACCTCGCGGGGGCCCTGGACGAGCTCCCCGTGGAACTCGTACCGCTGGTCCGCCACGTGGTGACGGAGAACGGCCGGGTCGCCGAGGCGGTCGCCCGGCTCGGGGAGGGCGACGCGGCCGCCCTCGGCCCGATCCTGACGGCCGGTCACGCGTCGCTCCGCGACGACTACCGGGTCTCCTGCGCGGAGACCGACCTCGCGGTGACGGCCGCGCTGGGCGCCGGGGCCCTCGGTGCCCGGATGACGGGAGGCGGCTTCGGCGGCTCCGTCATCGCGCTGGTGGAGGCGGGGCGAGAGGACGCGGTGGGCGGGTCCGTCACGGCGGCCTTCGGGGCGGCCGGCCACCGGCTCCCGCGCCTCCTCACCGCCACTCCGGCGGCGGGCGCACGCCGGCTGGAGCTGTAGCCGGAGCCGGAGCCGGAGCCGGAGCCGGAGCGCGGGCACGGGCACGGGCACGGTCACGGGCACGGGCACGGGAACGGGCCGGAGCCGGAGCCCCGGGAGCAGTCCCGGCGCCCCGGCCCCGGCAGCCCGCCCGTTCAGGCGGTGAAGGGCATGCCGTCCAGGGTCCAGTGGGCGTCCAGGCCGATGCCCAGCGCGGCGTAGACGTGGGCGGCCACATCGGTGTGCCGGACCGCCGGCGGAGTCACGCCGGCGGCCAGACCGGGCCCGCAGGCGGCCACCCAGGCGGTGCGCTCCAGCTCGCTGCGTCCCCCGTGGCCCCCCTCGTCCCGGTGCCCGTGGTCGGTCACCACGATGACCGTCCACTGTTCCCCGGGGTGGCCCGGGCGGTCGCGCACGGCCTTGACGATGCGGCCCAGGCGCTGGTCCGCCGTCTCGATCGACCGGCGGTACTCCTCTCCACAGCCGAGGAAGTGGGCGGTCTCGTCGACGGCGCCGAGGTAGACGAACGAGGCGTGGAGCTCCTCACCGGATCCCAGCACGTGCGCCGCTTCGGCGGTTACCGCCTCGTCGGCCTCCTCCCAGGCCTCCGGCGTGTCCGCGCGGGGGGCGATGAAGCTCAGCCGGCTGGGAGCGGTGAAGAGCGGGCCGCCCTGCTGGGCGAGGAACAAGGGGGCCCAGCCGCCGGCCGCGAAGGTCCGCCGCCCGCATTCGAGTGCCAGTCGCGTGGTGAAGTCGGGGAAGACGTCGAGCCGGTTGCCGTCGAGCCGGTTGCCCCACACCCCGTGCTTGGCGACGCTGACCCCGGTGGCGATGGTGGACCAGCACGGCCCGGACATCGTCGGTGTGGCCTCGTCGATCTCGACGGGAGCGAGGAAACCCGCGCCGGCTATCTCGTCGAGGTGGGGGGTGTCGAGCTGCGGCAGCAGGTCGAGCCGTACGCCGTCGATGCCGACGACCAGAACGTGTTGAGTGTGCATAGTCCGGTCCAAGGTGTCTGTGGGTGGGTGCGGTCTCTGCGTACGGGCGCGGTGGTCGGTACGCAGGGGTCAGGGGGTGATGCGGCGCAGCCGGATCAGTCGGCTCGCGTAGTCCCCGGCGGGCAGCGCGAGCTCGATGCCGTGGTGGACGAGGACGGCGCCGCTGTGCACCTGGTCCAGGTCCGCGTCCAGGTAGTGGGCGCCGGTGTCGAGTGCGGGCAGCTTGAGGGGGGCGGGCCGGTGGCCGAACCGGGTCGCGGGCCGCCAGGCGAGCACGGCGTGCTCGCCGCCGTCCCCGGCGGCGTAGTGGACGGCCGTCACCCCGCCTGCGCCCTTGATGCGGTGCTGGATCCCGTACTGGACCAGTGGGCGGATCTGCTTGTACTGGGCCACGAGCGCGGCGGCTTCGTCGAGCTCCTCGGCGGACCAGCCCGTCAGGTCCCCACCGAGGCCGAGCGCACCGGCCATGGCGACGTGGAAGCGGAAGCGCAGCGGAGTGCGCCGGCCGGTGGCCGGGTTGGGGCTGTCGGTGACCCACGCGGCCATGGTCCGGGCCGGGAAGAGCTGGCTGAAGCCGTCCTGGATCGCGATCCGGTCGACGGGGTCGGTGTTGTCGGAGGTCCACGCCTGGTCGGTGCGGGCCAGGATGCCGAGGTCGGTGCGCCCGCCGCCGCCCGCGCACGCCTCGATGCGCAGGCCCGGGTGGTCCGCGCGCAGCCGGTCCATGACGCGGTAGACGGCCCGGGTGTGGTCGATCCACAGCCGGTCGGGATCGGGGGTCCCCTCCCAGCCGGCCTCGGTGAAGGGGCGGTTGGCGTCCCACTTGAGCCAGCCCACCCCGTGGTCGCGCACGAGGCGGTCCAGGGTGCGGTGGGCCCAGGCCTCGACCTCGGGCCGGGCGAAGTTCAGTACCAGCTGATGGCGCAGTTCGGTCGCCTCGCGGGTGGGGGAGTGGACGACCCAGTCCGGATGGGCGCGGTACAACTCGCTGTCCCGGTTGACCATTTCCGGCTCCACCCACAGCCCGAAGGTCATGCCGAGGCGGTGGACCTCGTCGGCGAGGGGGCGCAGCCCGTCGGGAAAGGCCTTGGGGCGCGGGGTCCAGTCGCCCAGCCCGGCCCGGTCGTCGCGCCGTGCGCCGAACCAGCCGTCGTCCAGCACGAACAGCTCGGCGCCGAGTCCGGCGGCCAGATGGGCCAGCTTGATCTGGCCGGCCTGGTCGACGTCGAAGCCGGTGGCCTCCCAGGAGTTGTAGAGGACGGGCCGCTCCCGGCCGGGCTCGGGCAGTACGTGGTCCGCGACGTAGCCGTGCCAGGCCCGGCTGGCCGCGCCGAAGCCGTGCGGGGTGTAGAGCCCGGCGAACACGGGGGTGCGCAGGCTCCCGCCCGGTTCCAGGGTCCAGCGCAGCCCCTCGTGGCCGAACCCTCCCGTCCAGGTGGTGCGGCCCACGGCGTCGCGGTGCAGCGTGATGCGCCAACTGCCGCTCCATGCGAGGGCAGTGCTCCATACCTCGCCGTGCTCCTCGGTCGCGGCGCCGTCGTCGAGGGCGAGCCAGGGGCTGGCGTGGTGGCCGGTGAGTCCGCGGCGGCTGGTGAGGACGGTCTCGGCGACGGGAAGCCGGTCGCGGTGCAGCTGGAACTCGCTGTTCCAGCCGCCCGTGAGGTGGCTGAGCCGGTAGTCGGCGAGCGCCGGGGCCGTCCAGGAGGCGGAGTCCAGCCGGTCGACGGTGATCGGGCCGGCTTCCACCCCTACTTCGACCTCGGCTTCGACCCCGGCTCCGGTGTGCGTGAGCTCCACCCAGCGTTCGACGACGTCACTGCCCGGCCGGACGCGGTAGCAGAGCTCCGTGCGCAGGGGGTAGCGGCGGTCCGTGAGGAGCAGCCGCAGTTCGCCGCCGTCGACGCGGTGTCCGGCGAACTCCCACTGCACGCCGACGGTCCCGTCGGCGAAGCGGACCTGGAGGCCCGCCGGACCGAACCGCGCCCCGGTCTGCGGAGCCAGCTCGTCCGCCGCGGCCCCGGCCTCGAAGCTGCTCGCGGCGGGGGAGGAGGCCTCCGGCAGCAGGGCCAGGGCGGCGGCGTCGAGCGGTGCGCCCCAATACAGGTGCCGCGGGCTGCCATCGGGGCCGACGCGCAGGGCGTACACGCTGTTCGGCGTGCGGAGCGCGGCGATGCCGGAAGCGGGGTCGAAGGTGACGAGCGGGAGCGCGGCAGGCACGAAGAGATCCCCTGAGGTCGAAGGCCCGTGTACGGGCAAGGAGTTGGCCAGAGGCTAGGGCTGACGCCGAGTCAAAATCAATACTGGACGAAGTTATTTATTTGCTCTACGTTGCACCCGTGTTTCGAAACCACTCCCAGCCACCCCTGGTCACCGCACCGGCCGAAACGGCGGTCCTCGCCCTGCTCCTGGCCGAGGGCCCCCTCAGTCGGGTGGAGCTCGCGCGCCGGACCGGGCTCTCCTCGACGGCCATCACCAAGGCCGCGCGACCGCTCATCGACGACGGGTACCTGTACGAACTCCCGCCGGAGCGCACCGCTCCCGGGGCCGGCCGTCCGGTCAACCCGCTGGCCGTCACCCCGGACAGGGAGTTCTTCGTCGGAGTGAAGATCAGCGACGACCGGCTGTTCGGCGTGGTGTGCGACCTGCGGGCCCGGGTCCGGGCCACGGCCGAACGGACCCTCGACAGTCATGAACCAGGCGCCGTTTCAGGCTTGTTGACCGACCTGGTCAACGAACTGCTCGACACCGACACCGCGTTCCGGGACCGCACCCGGCACCTCGGCATCGCGGTCTCCGGGGACGTGGACCGCGGCGGAGGCCGGGTCCGCTTCTCCGGCCGCCTCGGCTGGCGCGACGTACCGCTCGCCGAGACGTTGGCCGGCACCACCGGTCTGACGGTCACCGTCGAGAACGACGTCAAAGCACTGACCATTGCCGAGCACTGGTTCGGGGAGGGGGTCGGCACCGGCTACTTCGCGCTGGTCACGATCGGCGCGGGGATCGGCTCCGCGCTCGTCGTCAACGGAGAGCTGGTGACCGGCGCCTACGGAGTGGCCGGGGAGATGGGGCACATCCCCGTCGACCCGGCCGGTCCGCGCTGCCGCTGCGGCGCGGTCGGCTGCGTCGAGGCCATCGCCTCGACCGGCGCGATCCTCGAAGCGGTCCGCCGCGGGACCGGAGCGGCCGACCTCGGCTTCGACCGGGCCGTGGAGATGGCCCGCGACGGGGACCCCGTGGCCCGCGAGGCCTTCGCCCGGGCGGGCCGCGCGATCGGCGTCGGCATCGCCACCCTGGTCAACCTCGTGGGCCCGGAACGCGTCGTGGTCAGCGGCGAAGGAGCCGGTACCTACGACCTGTTCGGACAGCACATCAAGGACGCCTACGCGGCACACGCCTTCGGGGCCGCGGTCAAGTGCCCCCTGTCCCTGCGCCCGCTCCCCTGGGAGGAGTGGGCCCGCGGAGCCGCCGCGGTGGCGGTCCAGGCACTGTTCCCACCGAGCACGACCGTCGCGGCACTCCCGTAGCGGCGCACCACTCGTACCGCATCCGGCCCACCCGGCCGGTGCCCCTCACTGCCGGCAAGCACTGATGGAGGGCACCGACCGGGGCCGGACACACCCACATCCCGCCTACCCTCACGGAAGGATGCGACATGAGCGCGCACAGAACCGAGCTTAGCCGACGGCGTTTTCTCGGCGGATCACTGATGATCGTCGCCGGAGCGGTGGTGACCACAGCCTGCTCCACCGACCCGAACGCCGGTGCCTCCGCCAAGGCGAAGACCACCCTGAACGTCTGGTTCCACGCGTACGGCGAGGCCGGCACGCAGCAGGCCGCACTGCGCTACGCGACCGCCTTCACCAAGGCCCACCCGGACATCGCCGTCAAGGTCACCTGGGTCCCCGGCGACTACTCCGGCAAGCTCAACGCGACCCTGCTCACCGACGCGGCCCCGGACGTCTTCGAGATCGGCGACTTCAGCGAGAGCCTGGCCCGCCGGGGCCAGATCGCCGCCCTCGACGAGATCTACGGCAGCGACAGGTCGGACTTCAACGACAACGCCATCGCCGGTGTGGGCGTCGACGGCAAGCTCTACGGCGTCAAGATGATCGACGACGTCATGATGCTGTACTTCCGCAAGAGCGTGCTGTCCCAGGCCGGAATCACCCCACCCACCACCTTCGACGAGCTGGCCGCGGCGGCCAAGGCCCTCACCACCAAGTCCGGCAAGGGCCTGTTCCTCGGCAACGACGGCCTCGGCGACAGCCCGATCCTCGCCGTCCGCTCGAACGGCGGCGACCTGGTGACCGACGGCAAGGTGGCCTTCGGCTCCCCGCAGGCACTGGAGGCACTGACCGGACTCAAGCGCCTGCACGAGGACAAGTCCCTGCTCCTCGGCTTCACCACCGACTGGTGGGACCCGTCCGCCCTCAACCAGAACGTCGTCCCGATGCAGTGGTGTGGCCTGTGGGCCATGCCCGCCGTCAAGACCGCGCTGGGCGAGGACTTCGGCGTCCTGCCGTGGCCCGCCTTCAAGGCCGGCGGCACCCCCGTCGTGCGCGTCGGGGGCTGGACCAGCTGCATCAACGCCAAGAGCAAGAACGTGGACGCCGCGAAGAAGTTCGTCCAGTGGCTGTGGATCCAGCAGGCGGACCTGCAGAAGGACTGGGCCGAGAGCTACGGGTTCCACGTCCCGCCCCGCACGTCCGTGGCGGCGGGGGCCGCGAAGCTCGCCGACGGAGCGGCCAAGGAGGCCGTGGAACTGGCCGCCAAGTACGGCAAGTCCAACCCCGGCACCTGGGACACCGCCGTCAGCTCCGCCTTCTCGGCAGCCGCCGCGAAGATCGTCGGCGGGCAGGGGGCCCCCGCGGAGGTCCTGGCGGACGCGGTGAGGCAGGCCCAGGGCGCCATCGACAAGCAGCGCGGCTGATGCTCTCCGCACCGGAAACCACAGGGCCGTCCGGGCGGCCGGGACCGTCCCGGCGGTCCCTGGCGGGGGCGGCCCGCGCCGGCGGCCCCCGCGCCGGCCGTCCCGGCGCCGGGCGCTCCCGCGCGGGGCGCTCCGGCTGGCTCGCCTTCGCGCTGCTCACCGCTCCGATGCTGATCGGCCTCGGCGTCTTCAAGTACGTCGCCATCGGCTGGAGCTTCCTGCTCAGCCTGAGCGACGCGCGCGGCACCATCGCACCCAGCCGTTGGGTGGGGCTGGACAACTACCGGGCCCTGCTCTCCGACGGGGCGTTCCGCAGCTCCCTGACACAGATCCTGCTGTTCACCGCCTTCATCGTGCCGGTCACCTTCGCCGCCTCCCTCGGACTCGCCTTGCTGGTCCACCGGATCCGGCGGGGGCGGGCGGTGCTGCGCACCGTCTTCCTCATCCCGGCGGCCGTGTCCTACGTCGCCGCCTCGCTCCTGTGGAAGATGTGCCTGTTCAACGGGCTCCCGGCCGGCATCGCCAACACCCTCGGCGGCTGGTTCGGCATGGACCCGGTCCCCTGGCTGCAGACCACCTCGCCACCGCTGTACTGGATCGTGCTGGTCAGCCTCCGGCTCTGGCTCCAGGTCGGTTTCTACATGGTGCTCTTCCTGGCCGGACTCCAGGGCATCCCCAAAGAGCTCTACGAGGCCGCCGCCCTCGACGGCGCGACCGGCCTGCGGCTGCTGCGCAGGATCACGCTCCCGATGCTGCGCAATACCTCCGTCGCCGTGCTCATGCTGCTGTTCATCGCCGCCTTCCAGGCCTTCGACGAGTTCTACAACCTCTTCAACAGCGGTCTCTCCGGGACCGGTTCGGCCCCAGTCCAGACCCCGCTGGGCTACCTGTACAACACCGCGATGGGCAGCCAGGACTACGGACTCGGATCGGCCGGAGCCTTCGTACTCACCGCGCTCATCGTCGGAGTGACCCTGATCCAGGGGCGCTTCACCGGATTCGGCAGGAGCGAGGGGTGAACCGCCCATGACGACCCTGGCGAAACTGTCCGGAGCGGTGCGCCTCTGCGCGCGCGGACTGCTGGTGGGCCTGCTGACGACGGCCTTCCTGACGCCCTTCTACCTGATGCTGCGGGGCTCCCTGATGGACGCCCGGGGCATCACGTCGCCGCACTGGACCTGGTGGCCGTCGACGATGCACTTCGAGAACTTCACCGCACTCTTCGACGACCCGACCCTGTCCATGGGCCGGGCGCTGGGGAACTCCACCGTGATCGCCCTCATCACGGCCCCCGTCTCCACGCTCCTGGCCTCCGCCGCCGGCTACGCCTTCGCCAGGATCCCCGTACCGGGACGGGGCGTCCTGCTCGGCCTGGTGGTCGCCACCCTGATGATCCCCGGCTCGGTGACCTTCGTACCGACCTTCGTCGTGGTCGGCTCCCTGGGCGGCGTGAACACGCTGTGGGGCATCATCGCGCCCGGCCTGTTCAACCCCTTCGCCGTCCTGCTGTTCCGCAACTTCTACCTCCAGTTCCCGGCCGAGATCGAAGAAGCCGGACGGCTGGACGGGCTCGGCTGGTTCGGCCTCTACCGCCGGATCGCCCTGCCCAACTCGGGGGCGATGCTCGCCTCGCTCGGCGCACTGGCGTTCATCGACAGCTGGAACTCCTTCCTGTGGCCGCTGGTCATCGGACAGGACCCGTCGGCCTGGACGGCCCAGATCGCCCTGTCGACGTTCCTCACCTCGCAGACCATCAACCTGCCCGGCCTGTTCGCCGGAGCAGTCGTGACGATCGTCCCCCTGGTCGTCATGTTCCTGGTCGCCCAGCGCTACATCGTCGCGGGCATCGCCACCAGCGGCCTCAAGGGCTGAGCGCCGAGAGGACGGCGCGGAACCGCACCGCACGGCACGCACAGCACGGCACAGCACAGCACGGCACATCCTCCCTCTCCGAAGGATCCAACGTGACAGGCACACCACTGCTCCGACGCGCGGCCTCGGCACTCGCCGTGCTGTCCGCGCTGCTCCTCGGCACTACCACCGCGGCCGGCGCGACGGCCCCCGCCCCCGTCGCGGCCGGCGCCCCGGCAGCGCCCACCGTCCTCACCGGTCCCGAACTGGCCGCCTCCTGGACCGCACCGCTCAGCACCCGGGGCCGCTGGATCGTCGACGCCGCGGGGAACCGCTTCAAGCTCAAGGCGGGCAACTGGGCCGGCGCCCAGGGGACATGGACCGGAAGCGGGGACATCAACGATCCCGCCAGCCACATGCACGGCATATCGGCCAACAACATGCCCCTCGGCCTGGACCGTGCCCCCATGGCCGCCATCCTGGCCGACTTCCACGGACTGGGCCTCAACAGCATCCGGCTGCCCTTCTCCAACGCCCTCGTCCACGACACCGCCCCCGTCCCGGACGCCGCGGTCGCAGCCAACCCGCAACTGAAGGGCAAGACCCCGCTGCAGGTCCTCGACGCGGTCATCGCGGCGCTCACCGCCGACGGGTTCGCGGTCATCCTCAACAACCACACCACCACCGCCCGCTTCTGCTGCGGCCTGGACGGCAACGAACGCTGGAACAGCAGCCAGAGCACCCAGCAGTGGGTGGACGACTGGGTGTTCATGGTGAACCGCTACAAGGCGGACAAGCGGGTGGTCGGCGCCGACCTGCGCAACGAGGTGCGCCGTGACACCTGGGACGACCCCAACTGGGGCTGGTACGACGACCACGACCTCTACGCCGCCTTCGAGGAGGCCGGGAACCGCATCCTGAAGACCGCCCCCGACATGCTCGTCGTCATGGAGGGCATCAACTGGTACGGCATCCCGCTCGCCGGACTTCCGCACGGACGGCCCATGCTGACGCCGGTCGCCAACCTCTCCCACACGCTCATCGAGTCGGGCAAGCTCGTCTACGCCGCCCACTTCTACGCCTACACCGGTCCGGCCAACACCGGCGCCGGAAGCGGCCCCGGCTCCACGAACGATCCGCGCTACCAGGACTTCACCCCCGAGCAGCTCGCCCAAGTGGTCAACTCCGAGGCACTGTTCGTTACCAAGGAAGGCCAGCACTTCACCGCCCCGGTGTGGATCAGCGAGTTCGGCGCCGGCGGCCGCGGCCCCGAGAACGCCAAGGAGCGCACCTGGCTGCACCGCTTCACCGACATCCTCGTCGCCAACGACACCGACTTCGCGATCTGGCCGCTCGTCGGTTGGACCGACACCGCCGGCGCCCCGATGGACAACTGGGCCCTGCTCTCCTACAGCGCCACCGGCGTCCGCCAGAGCATCGGGGACGGCGGGGACTGGCGCGCCGCCGACTGGAACCGGCTGGTCTCCACACCCGGCCGCACCGGCCCGGTGGCCCAGGTCAGCCACTGGAACATGCTCGACCTCGACCACGCCGACTACGACGTCTCCACCACCATGCTCGCCAAGCCCGACTGGTCCCCGGGCAACCGCAAGGGCAACTGCCCCGACTCCCAGAGGCTCGTCGGCCTCGGCCGCAGCGACAGCCGCGGCCTGTGCACCGACGCGGGCGGCCCGCCGAAGGCCACCGGATCCTGGACCGTCGTCACGGACGAGCGGTACGTCACCAGGGGCGACTGGGCCGGCGGCTACAACAAGCTCCAGTGCCCCGAGCAGACCTTCGCCGTCGGCTACAGCGTCCGCAACAACGCCATGTCCGCGCTGCTGTGCGCTCCCGCGGCCGCCTCCCTGCCCACCGCCGGCCGCACGCTCTGGTTCGACCACGGGGACAACCGTCCCGCCAGCGGGGGCTCGAACGCCAGTGACTGGGCGCCCGGCCACTACAAGGGCCAGTGCGCCGACACCGAGTACCTCGCGGGCGTCGCCTTCACCTGGCAGTGGAACCACGGCGGCGTCCCCGACGCCCTGCTGTGCCGCCCCCTGAAGTGACCGGCCCGCCGAACTGACCCGCCCCCTTCCCCGTCCCATCCCGAGGAGCACACGGCATGCCCCGACTGGAGATCGCCGCAGACGGCTTCCGTCTCGACGACCGGCCGTTTCGCATCGTCTCCGGTGCACTGCACTACTTCCGCGTCCATCCGGAGCAATGGGCCGACCGGCTCCACAAGGCGCGCCTGCTGGGCCTCAACACGGTCGAGACCTACGTCCCGTGGAACCTCCACGCCCCGCGCCGCGGGGAGTTCCGGCTCGACGGCGGTCTCGACCTGCCCCGGTTCCTCGACCTCGCCGCCGCCGAGGGCCTGTACGTCCTGCTGCGCCCGGGCCCGTACATCTGCGCGGAATGGGAGGGGGGCGGCCTGCCCCCGTGGCTCCTCGCCGAGGAGGGCATCGCACTGCGCAGCCGCGACCCGCGCTTCCTGCGGGCCGTGGACGAGTACCTCGGCGTGCTCCTGCCGCCCCTGCTGTCCCGGCTGGGCAGCCGGGGCGGCCCGGTGCTCGCCGTCCAGCTCGAGAACGAGTACGGGGCCTACGGCCAGGACCCGGGCTACCTCGCCGAACTGGCCGGGCTGCTGCGTCGGCACGGCGTGGACGTCCCCCTGTTCACCTGCGACCAGCCCGCGGACCTGGCGCGCGGCAGCCTCGAAGGAGTACTGAGCACCGTCAACCTCGGCAGCAGGGTCGAGGCCGGGCTCGCGGAGCTGCGTGCGCACCTCCCCGAAGGGCCCCTGATGTGCTCGGAGTTCTGGATCGGCTGGTTCGACCGCTGGGGCGGACCGCATACCGTGCGCGGCGCCGAGGACGCCGCGGCCGACCTCGACCGGCTGCTCGCCGCCGGTGCATCCGTGAACATCTACATGTTCCACGGCGGAACGAACTTCGGCTTCACCAACGGCGCGAACGACAAGGGAACGTACCGGCCCACGGTCACCTCGTACGACTACGACGCGCTCCTGGACGAGGCCGGCGATCCCACGGCCAAGTACGCGGCCTTCCGGGATGTCCTGGCGAAGTACGGCCCCGTCCCCGACGGTCCGGTGCCCGCACCCGGCGCGAAGCTCGACCACGGTCCCATCGAGCTCACCCACTGCGCACCCTTGTTGGAGTGCGCGGACCTCCTCGGTGGACCGGTGGAGGGCGACCGGCCGCTCACGATGGAGCAACTCGGCCAGGACTTCGGCTTCGTCCTGTACGAGACCCGGCTGGAGGCCCGCGGCCCGGCCGTCCTGTACGTCGAGGACGTGCGCGACCGCGCTCAGGTCTTCGTGGACGGAGAGCCCGTCGGCGTACTCGAACGCGAGAGCCACGAGCACGCCCTCGCCTTCACCGTGCCCCGCCCCGGAGCCCGGCTGTCCGTACTCGTCGAGAACCAGGGACGGGTCAACTACGGGCCGGGCATCCACGACCGCAAGGGACTCCTCGGCCGCGTCCTGCTCAACGGCCTGGCCACGGAACGGTGGACCAGCCGGGCCCTGCCCCTGGACGATCCCGCCGACCTCGCGGGTCTTCCCTTCGGGACCTTCGATCCGGCGGCGCCGCCGGTGGGCCCCGCCTTCCACCGCGGGTACGCCTCCATCGATGAGCCGGCCGACGGCTTCCTCGCCCTGCCCGGCTGGACCAAGGGCAGCGTATGGATCAACGGCTTCGCCCTCGGCCGGTACTGGTCCCGCGGCGCACAGGCCACCCTGTACGTCCCCGCCCCGGTGCTCCGGGCGGGCCGCAACGAGATCACCGTCCTGGAACTGCACGCCTCGGCCACCCGCACGGTGGAGCTGCGCGGCCGCCCCGAGCTGGGCCGCACCGAGGACTGACCGGCCGTCCGGTCCGCCGGCCGCCGGTCTGTCGGGATGGCGGGGTGTCGGTGTGTCGGTGCGCAGGGACGAGGGGCCCGCCCGGAAGGTCCGGCCGTGGCCCCTCGTCCCACCGCCCGGCTACCAGAGGACGGGGAGCCGCTCGGGGAGGCGCTTCATGAACCGGGTGCGCCAGACGAGCTGGTCGACCGGTACGGCGAGCTGGAGGCGGGGCATCTTCTCCAGGAGCACTTCGAGGGCGATCTCGGTGTGCCGCTTGCCGAGGGCGGTGGCGGGGCAGTAGTGCTGGCCGCCGCCGAAGGAGAGGTGGGTGGCCGCGTTCTGCCGGTCGATGTCGACGACGTGGGGATCGCCGAACACGGTCGGGTCCGTGTTGGCGGCCTCGACCAGGACGAGGAGGAGCTCCCCCTTCTTCACCTCGACGTCCCCGAGGGTGAGGTCCTCGAGGGCGAGGCGGGGCAGGCCGTCACCGATCGAGAGGTTGACCCGCAGGAGTTCGTCCACGGCGGCCGGGATCTTCTCCGGCGCCTTCCGCAACTGCTCCCACACGTCCGGGTTCTGGAGGAGGGAGAGGACCGCCATGGTCAGGAAGCCCATGGTGGAGATGACGCCGGCGCCGAACAGGGTGACCCCCACCGTGGCGAGCATCTCGTCGGTGAGGTGGGCGTATTCGGGGTCCGGGCGCAGGGCCGCCAGCTCGGCGACGAGCCCGGTGGTGGCGGGGTCGTCGAGGCGCTCGACCATGTAGGCGATGTCCCGGTCCCAGTTGAGCTTGGCACCGGTGATCGGGCAGGCCGAGTTCATGAACGCGATGTCGAGGCTGGACGCCAGGCGTGGGGCGTCGGCCTGCGGGATGCCGATGATGCGGCAGTGCAGGTTCTCGGCGTACGGGTTCGTGAACTGGCTGCGGAGGTCGACCGGCGCCCCGTGGGTCAGGAGGCCGTCGACGAGGGTGGAGGCGTGACCGCGCATCCAGTCGGTGAGGCCGTCGGTCTTGGGGTTGATCGCCTTCAGGACGGCCTTGCGCAGCCCGGCGCCGGTGATGTTGCCCATGTTGTTGACGACCTCGGGCGGGATCGTCAGTGCGTACTGGCGGGGCACCCCGGGAGCGGAGGTGTCCTTCAGGCTGAACCTGGGATCCTCGAGGACCTGCTTGCACAGCTCGTAGGAGGAGACGAGCCAGGCTTCGTCCCCGGCGATCGTGCGGACCCGCTTGACCGGCTCGTCACGCAACTCCTCCACCTGGTGGGGGAGCTGGTCGCCGCGCGCGGAGAACGGGAAGTCGAGGAGGGTCTCAGTGGACATCGGGGGCTCCTTCGGCGGGGGTGATGACGGCATGGCCCTGGTTGCGCGAGGCGCGCAGTCCGGAGCCGCGCGAATAGAGCAGTTCCGCCATCGGCAGGAGCTGGTGGTAGCAGTTGAGGGAGGACGGCACCCCGAGGATCGCGGGGGTGTCGAGGAAGAGCGGCGCTTCGGCGCAGACGTACTTCAGGCAGACGTCGCGCTGCCGGGTGGTGGCGGTCTTCCCGCCGAGCACTTTGGACGAGAGGAACGCGTCGACCAGGGAGTTGCAGGTGCTGCGGAATTCCGGGTCGGTGTCGAGCAGGTTGTACAGGTGGGCGTGGAGCGCGCGGTACGCGGGGATGTCGGTGAGGGCCGACATGGGCCGGGAGCGTAAACGCGTGCCGGTGGGATCGGCTTCGGCCGCCGCGTTGTTGACCTTGGCGCGGACGCCCCGGAGGTTCTTGACCGCCTTGCGCCGGGCTTCGTCGGGGTCGTAGCCCAGGGCCTCGTACATCTCGGCCACGTGCAGGTCGGTGTAGATGAGATCGACCTGCGCGAAGTTGCGCATGCCCCACAGAGCGAGGTCGATGACCCGCTGGGCGGAGAAGTAGCTGTTTCCCGGCGAGATGCCGATCACAGCGTGGTCGCCTTCGGTGTGGATCACCTGGCAGTGCGGGGTGTACGGCCGGACTGTGAAGACTTCGGTCAATGTCGTCAACAGGTGTAGGGTCCTTCGCGCCGCAAGTCCCATGGGGCCCTGTGCTCCGGGTGTGGCGGCGACGTGACGGAAAGGTACCGGAGCGGTGCGCACCGTCCTATGCCTTCCGGCCAGTAACTCACCTGCTGGACAGCACCGTTGCCCGGGGCTACGAGCAGGGAACGGACCTTCCGTCGGCTGGACGAGGTCCCGGCCCTCCCGGGCCGGTGGTACGTACGGGGGTCACCTCCCTCACCGAGGCGACCCCCGGGGAGATGACCGGTTACCGCCCTGCCGGATGGTGCAGGCGACGCCAGTAACCCGCGAGGTCGCCGACCGAGGTGGTGACCGAGTCGAGGGCCATCGTCGTGCGGGTGTCCTGGTCGTAGCGGCCCCATCGCGGCATGGGGTGGTGATTCGGGTCGCCGGTGCGGATGAAGGAGATCCACGCCGTGTGCATCGTCGAGGCGAGACCGTCGCGGACCCGGGGGTTCAGCCCCGCGAGGAAGGGCGCCTGCGACCACTTGTCGAAGTTGTCGAACACGAACGGCAGTTCCAGGCAGTGTGCGGCCGCAAGTCGACCGCCGTGCGCGGGCGTCGGAAGGTTGAACTGGTACGCCCAGACCGGACGTCCGCGGGCCGCGCGCCGTTCGGCCAGCGCCACGGCGGGCATGCGGAACAGGTCGTCGGTGATCAGGTCCATCAGTACGTCCACGGGGCGGGCGCCCGGCCGGGCCTCTGCGTACGCGGTGTACGCCTGCTCCGCCCGGTTCCCGAAGGTGTCCCGCGCCCGGGCCACCACCTGCTCCTTGGTCGCGGCGCCGTACGGCTCGCTCAGTGCGAAGGCGAAGTTGGCCTCCTCCCTGGTCCAGCCGATCAGGACGTCGATGTCCGCCCCGGCTCCGCCGAGCAGCAGGTCGGCGGGGTCGCGGTCCAGCGTGACCCCGTCGAGCACCGGCAGGAACGGGGTCGACCAGTAGCCCCACCGTCCGGTGCGCCCGAACATCTCGAAGGTGGCGGCGATCAGGCGCGGCCAGGGCACGGCCCGCAGTTCCGTCACGTTCTTGGCACCGAGGATGTCCAGGAAGGCGGCGGTGCGCTCGAGGGATTCGGTACGGGTGGGGATCTTCAGCCCGAGCGGTGGGCTCTGCAGGATGGCGCGCCGGAACAACGGGCGACCCTTGGGCCGGGCACCGGCCAGCGCCGCGACCGACAGTGCGCCGCCGGACTGGCCGGCGAGGGTGATGTCGTCGGGGTCCCCGCCGAACGCGGCGATGTTGTCGCGTACCCAGCGCAGCGCGGCGAGTTGATCGGTGAGCCAGAAGTTTCCGCCGGCGCCGTCCTCGCCGAAGTAGAGGTAACCCAGCGGCCCCAGGCGGTAGTTGACGGTCACGACGACGAGGTCACCGTTGCGTGAGAAGGTTTCGCCGGAGTAGTTGGGCATCGAGCCGGACCCGGAGATGAAGCCGCCGCCGTGGATCCACACCATCACCGGCCGCTTGGCGTCGTCGGTTCCGGGCGTCCAGACGTTGAGCGTGAGGCAGTCCTCGTCGAAGGGGGGCGAGCCGTGGGTGCCGAGCACCTGGTCGCCTCCCTCTCGGTAGGGCTGCGGGGCGCTCGGGCCGAAGGCGGTCGCGTCGCGCGTGCCCTGCCAGCCGGGGTGGGGCTGAGCCGGCCGCCATCGGAGGGCGCCGACCGGCGGCGCCGCGTAAGGCACGCCCTTGAACACGGCGAGACCGCCTTCCGTGGTCCCGCGCAGTCGGCCCGAGGGCAGTTCCACGACGGGCGAGGACTCGGCCGCCGCGCGCGGGGAGGCCTGCGCCGCGTGCCCGCCCGCCCCGGAGAGCAGTGCGGCGCCTGCCAACACCCCGCTGTTCTTGAGGACTTTGCGCCGTGATGGATCGTCGGTCATGGTGCTTCACTCCCTGACTGATCGTGGGCCCGTAGCCGGAATGTCTATAGCGCGAATTTGACGAGGGTCAGTATTGCGCCATGCGCAGGGCGTGGGTCAAGGGGTCCGGGGTGGGTGCGGGCACTTATCTTGCGCACTCTTGACGAGCGTCGTAAAAGCGCGATAGACACGTGTCACTTCGACCGGAGGCCAGGCCTGGACCTGAGCGCCGGATCTTCCGCGCCTGGGACTCTCCACGGCGGCCTCATCAGCAACATCCCGCCCTTCAGGGTCGGTTGACAACGTACGGAGTTCCCATGGCAGGTCGGTTTCGTCCCGTTGGTCTGGCCGTCGCATCGACGGCGCTCTTGCTGACCACCGCATGTGGTGGTGCGAGCCTCGGGACCGGTGAGGACAAGCAGAGCGGGCCCGTGAAGATCGGGCTCCTCGTCCCGCAGTCGGGGACCTACAAGGCGCTGGGCGACGACATGAAGCAGGGCTTCGAGCTCTATGTCGCGCAGCACGGCGGCAAGCTCGGCGGCCGTGAGGTGGAGATCGTCGTCGCGGACGAGGGGGAGACGGCGGACTCGGGCAAGGCCGCAGCAGAGAAGCTGGTCAAGCAGGACCGGGTGCTCGCGGTGAGCGGGGTGGTCAGCTCGGCCACCATCAACGGGGTCAAGGACCTGTTCGAGACCGGCAAGGTCCCGCTCGTCGGCTCGAACGCCTCGCCCACGACGCTCACCGGAACCAAGTACATCTGGCGCACCTCGTACGTCAACGACGAACCGGGCAAGGCACTCGGCAAGCACGTGGCCGAGCGGGCCGGCGGCCCGGTCTACCTGATCGCCGCGGGATACCAGGCGGGCAAGGACGAGGTGGAGGGCTTCAAGTCCACCTTCCTGCCGGCGGGCGGCACGATCGCGGGCGAGGAGGTCTACACGCCGTTCCCGGGGACCAAGAACTTCCAGCCGTACCTCGCGCAGATCGAGAAGTCCGGCGCGAAGGCCGTCTTCTGCTTCTACGCCGGCGGCGCGGCCGTCGACTTCGTCAAGCAGTACCGGGACTTCGGACTGGCCGGCAAGATCCCGCTCTACGCACCCGGCTTCCTCACCGAGGGCGGTGTGCTCAAGGGACAGGGAGACGCGGCCAACGGCATCCTCACGGCGCTCAACTACAGCGCGGACCTGGACAATCCCGCCAACAAGCAGTTCGCACCGGCGTACACGGCCGCCCACGGTACGGCCCCGACCACGTACGCGATGGCGTCATGGGACGCGGCGCAGGTCCTCGACAAGGCGATCAAGGCGGCCGGATCCACGGTGACCTCCGAGTCGGTCAACGCCGCCATCGCCCGGGTGGGGGACATCGACAGCCCGCGCGGCACCTGGCGGTTCAACAGCGGCGGGACGCCCGTCCAGCCCTGGTACCTGCGCGAGGTCAAGCAGGGTGCCAACACCGTCAGTTCCGAGCTCGGCAGACTGGGCGGCTGACATGTCCGGATGGTTGGACGGCAACTTCGTCAGCGTCATCGACGGGGTCGCCTTCGGTCTGCTGCTGTTCACGATCGCGGTCGGACTCTCCCTGGTCTTCGGCATGATGGACGTGCTCAACCTCGCGCACGGCACGCTCTACCTGGCCGGAGCCTACGTCGCCTACGCCCTGTCCGACGGCAGCCTGTCGGGGCTCCTCCTCGCACTGCTGGCGGGCGTCCTGGTGGGCACCATGGGCGGGGCCGCGCTCACCTTCCTCACCCAACCCCTGGCTCGCCGCGGACACCTGGACCAAGCCGTGCTGACGCTCGGCATCAGCTTCATCGTGGCGGACCTCCTCGCCGCGTCCTTCGGCGGAGACGTGCTGCCCACCGACCCGCCCACGGCCCTGCGCGGGACGGTCGACCTCCTCGGCCACTCCTATCCGGTCTACCGGCTGGTGTTCATCGCCGTCGCGGCCGGCCTCGCGCTCCTCGTGTACCTCGTCTTCGAGCGCAGTTCCCTCGGCGCCCTCGTCCGGGCCACCGTCGCCGACCGGGACATGGTCCGCGCGCTGGGTGTCGACATCCGCAAGGTGCTCTACGGAGTCTTCGCTTCCGGCGCCGCCCTTGCGGTGGTCGGCGGAGTCCTCGGAGCGCCGATCCTCGGCCCCGGGCCGGGCGTCGACGAGACCGTGCTCGTCCTCTCCCTCGTCGTCGTGGTCGTGGGGGGTCTCGGATCGGTGCGCGGCGCACTCGCCGGAGCGCTCCTGATCGGCCAGGTGCAGACGCTCGGGGTGGCGCTGCTCCCGGAGTACGCCCCCTTCCTCCTCTTCGGCACCATGCTGCTCGTCCTCGTGGTCCGCCCGCACGGCCTCGTCGCCTCGGCGGTGCGCGCATGAGCCCGTCCGCATCCACCGGTTCCGCATCCGCCGGTTCCCCATCCACCCGTTCCGCACCTGCCGGTTCGCCACCCGCCGACTCCGCATCCACCGGCTCCGCGACACGGCGGCGGCTGTGGGCAACCGCCGTGGCCGGCACGCTCGCCCTGGCCCCCTTCGTGCTCGGCCCTTACGCCGTCGGCACCCTGTCGCGGATCCTGGTGTTCGCCCTCCTCGTGCTGAGCGTGAACCTGCTCACCGGACTGACCGGGCTGCCGACCCTCGGCCAGTCCGCCTACTTCGGCGTCGGCGCCTATACGGCGGCGATCGTGGCGACGCGGCTCACCGACATCGGCCCCCTCCAACTCCTCATCGCCGCAGCCGTCTCCGCACTGGTGGCGGCAGGGACCGGATGGCTGGCCGTGAGAGCCCGGGGCGTGGTGTTCCTGATGCTCACGCTGGCCATCGGCGAGATCGTCTACAGCGCCGCCGTCAACTGGAAGTCCCTGACGAACGGCACCGACGGCATGTCGGGCATCCCGCCCGTCGTACCGCTACCCGGCATGCCCGCCCTGGAGCTCGACGGGCTGGTCTACTTCTACGTCCTGGCCGTGTTCCTGCTGCTCTACGCGGCGGTCTCCCGCCTGGGCTCGACCTCGTTCGCCCTTGCCCTGCGCGGCATCCGCGACAACGAGCCCCGCATGCGGGCGATCGGCTACCCCACCCAGCGGTACGCCCTGACCGTCTACTGCGGCGCCGGGGCGTTGGCCGGAGCCGCCGGGGCCCTGTGGGTCTCGGTCCAGCGGTTCGTCTCGCCCGGCGATGCCGGCTTCGAGATCGCCGCGCTGGCCCTACTGGCCGTCGTCATCGGAGGCTCCGGCTCGATGTGGGGGGCCTGCGCCGGCGCCGCACTGGTCTGGCTCACCCGCGACTACCTCGGAAACCTCGAAGCCGTCGCAGGCCGCGGACCGCTGTTGCTCGGATTGCTCTTCGTCATCGCCGTCTACACGCTGCCCCGAGGACTGGCCGGCGTACGCATCCCGCACAGGCTCACCCGGAAGAGGACGGCGTGACAGATCGCGACCTACTGGAACTGCGCCGGGTATCACGGCACTTCGGCTCCTTCCGAGCCCTGGACGAGGTCGACCTGACGGTGCGGGCAGGTGCCCGGCACGCGATCATCGGCCCGAACGGTGCGGGCAAGTCCACGCTGTTCGGCCTGATCTCGGGAACCTTGCCGACCACGGCCGGAACCATCCTCGTCGACGGACGGGACGTGACCCGGCTGCCCGTACACCGCAGGGTCGGGCTCGGCGTCGCGGCGACGTTCCAGCACTCCAGCCTCTTCCTGCGCGAGACCGTCCTGGAGAACGTGCTGCTCGCCGTGGTACGCCGCACCGGTTCCCGGGCCGGTTCCCGCGTCGGTTCCCGGGCTGCCTCCCGGGACGCGGCGATCGCGCAGGCGCACGAACTGCTCGACCGGGTGGGCCTGCCCACCCGGCACGGCCTCACGGCCGCCGAGCTCTCGCACGGCGAGCGGCGCCAACTGGAGGTCGCCGTGGCGCTGGGGACCGAACCCCGGCTGCTGCTCCTGGACGAGCCGGCCGCCGGCATGTCGCCGGCGGAGACGGCGCGGCTCACCGAACTGATAGCCGCCCTGCCCCGGGAGGTCACCGTCCTTCTCATCGAGCACGACCTCGACATGGTCTTCGAACTCGCCGACACGGTGACGGTCATGCACCTCGGCAAACACCTGAAGACCGGCTCCCCGGACGAGGTGCGCGCCTCCGCCGAAGTCCAGACCGCCTACCTGGGCACCATGGAGGTCACCTCGTGAACCCGCTCCTGCGCTTGCGCGGACTGCGCTCCGGCTACGCCGGGGGCGTCGTCCTCGGCGGTGTCGACCTCGACCTCGAGGAGGGCGGGACCGTCGCCCTCCTCGGCCGGAACGGAGTCGGGAAGACCACCCTCATCTCGACCGTCATGGGACTCGTCCGCCCCTACGAAGGCAGCGTCGTCCTCGACGGCCGGGAGCTGGCCGGAGCCCGTGTCGACGTGATCGCCCGGGCAGGGGTCGGCGTGGTCCCCCAGGGCCGCAGGGTGTTCGCCCCGCTGACCGTGGACGAACACCTGACGATCGCCTCGCGGAGCCCGGCGCGCGGCCCCTGGACCAGGGCCCGCATCCTCGACCTGCTGCCGCGGCTGGAGGAGCGGCTCGGTCACCGTGGCGACCAGCTTTCCGGAGGGGAGCAGCAGATGCTCGCGATCGCCCGGGCCCTGCTGGGCAATCCGCGCCTGCTGCTCCTCGACGAGCCGTCCGACGGCCTCGCGCCGGCGATCGTCTCCCAAGTGGGCCAGGTGATCCGCGAGGTGAGCGCGCAGGGCATGTCGGTCGTCCTCGTCGAACAGAACCTGGGGCTGGCCCTCTCCGTCGCACGGAGCGTGGCGGTGATGCAGAAGGGCGTCATCGTCCACCAGTCGGCGGCCGCGGAACTCGCGTCCCGTCCCGAGGACCTGCGGCGCCTGCTGGGCGTCGACTGACGCGGCCGGCTCCTCGTCCGCATGGCGGGGGAGGAGCCGGCCGCGGTGGTCCTGCCCACGGAGCCGGCCCGCTGCGAAGCGGCGCGGCCTTCAGTTCATGGTGGAGCCGATCGTCGTCGAACCGGTCGCCAGAACGTCGTCGCCGGGAGCGAACCGTCGGACTTCCTGGCACCGTACGCGCTGGTGGCGTCCGTGCCGAGGAAGGGCGGGGTCGCGACCCCCGAGTCCCAGTTGTTGGCCGCCGAGACGACCGAAGGGCCCCGCGTGGCGAGCCCCGAACCGTTGCTCACGGCGAGGTTCCGGGCCATCCGCGCCGCCCCGGTCGCGAAGTAGTATCCCCACTTCCCGTTGGCGTACGAGGTCGTACGGTTGAGGACGATGGCTCCCTTGTTGCTGTTCTCGGTGAACCCGTTTCCCGCGTTGCCCCAGGCCGCCGAGTTGTTGACGACATGGGCGACGACCTCGCCGTCGCCACCCAGCTTGTAGCCGTTGCCGTCTCCCGCGAAGGCGGAGTCGGACCACCGGTTCTTGCCGTTCCCGTATGACCAGGTGTGTTCGATCGTCACGGGGCTGGACCAGGACCACAGGTCGATGCCGTCGTCGGAGTTGTTGAAGAGTCGTGCCCCGGTGATCAGGTTTCCGGTGCCCGAACCGAATTTCACGGCGAGCCCGTCGGCGTTCTCACCGTGATTGGCGGCGTCGTAATGACCGTACGAGTCAAGGTTCCTGACGGTGTTGTTGTTCGTGTCGTCGCCGGTGAGCGTGAAGCCGGAGTCGCCGCCGTTGATCGTCCTGATGTCCGACCACTCGGTGCCGGTGCAGGAGGTGCAGACGACGGCGCTGTCGGGGGAGTTCTGGAACGTGATGCCGGAGACGGTCCAGTAGTCGGCGGTCAGTTTGAAGATCCAGGACCCGGCGGGCAGGTTCGAGCCGTCGATCTTCACCGTCTCGGAGCCGTAGGGCTGGAGCCGGATGCGGCTGCCGGCGGTGCCATTGGCGGTGGACTGGAGAACGGCCGTCGGGTAGTAGGTGCCGCCGCGGACCTGGATGACCGTGCCGGGCGTGGCGTTCTTGACCGCGGCGGCCAGCGCGGTCGAGGTGGCGACGACGACGGTGGCGGCATGGGCGGGGGCCGCCAGCGCTCCGAGGCCGGCGGTGGTGGTGAGGAGGGACAGGGCGATTGAAGCGCTGCGCTTGGTTCCGTTGCGAGACATGACGTGCGGGTCCTCTCGTGTGTTCAGGAACAGGCGGGCACGGGACGCCAGTCGGCCAGATAGCACTCGCGCGTCGCCGACTCGGCCTCCAACGAGGTGAGTTGAGGACGGTTCTGTGGAATCTCGGTCTGCGCACCCGGACCGGTGTTGCGGTACTCGGCGAAGCGCTGGGCCTGCCACGGATGGGCGTCGCGCATGTTCGCGTACGGTGCGGTGGAGTCGATGCCCGGACCGAGCACGCTGCCGCGGACGACGAGCGACGGCCAGGCGGTCGGGTCCGAGCCCGGAACCCAGGGCCGGGCCAGCTTGTAGAAGCCGTCCGGTGCCTCACTGGTCACCCGGCAGCGGACGGCCAGCAGACCGTACGGGTTGACGCGGGTGGTGGAGGGGGCGAAGACGAAGCCGTACGGGGCGCCCGCCAGATCGGCGCGCAGCAGAGTACGGAAGTGGCAGTGTTCGAACACGGCGCGGGCCCTGCCGAAGACGAAGTCGACGTCGCCCTCGACGTAACAGTGGGCGAAGTACTGGCGGGCGACGGTGGCCAACGCCATCGAGTCGGTGTAGAGGGTGTCCTGATGTCCGAGGAACCGGCAGTGGAAGAAGGCGGACCGGTCGCCCTGGACCTTGATCGCGACTGCCTGCGTCCCGGGATTCCCGGGGAGGTCGGTGCGCAGGAAGTCGTTCGCGAAGGTGATCCACTGTGCCGTGAATCCGTCCGCCTGGACGGTTGTGGTCGCCGAACCGGTCGTGCCGTACGTGCCGCCGTCGGGCCGTGCCGTGCCGGCCGCGTTGTCGTACACGACGACGACGTCACGGGGGATCTCGCTCGCGCCGATCCAGGTCATGGCGGTGCGGGCCGGGCTGACGGCGACGGTCTCCCGGTACGTGCCGGGTGCGAGGACCAGCGTCCAGCCGGGACCGTCCGCCGCGTTCACC
Organism: Streptomyces sp. NPDC058289; assembly: GCF_042880975.1. Taxonomy (NCBI): domain Bacteria; kingdom Bacillati; phylum Actinomycetota; class Actinomycetes; order Kitasatosporales; family Streptomycetaceae; genus Streptomyces; species Streptomyces sp. NPDC058289. Next base: position 44,338 of record NZ_JBHVYI010000006.1, on the reverse strand, counting down.
GCGGCCTGGACGGTGGTGTGGTCTCCGAGGCCGCCCGGGTGGACGTACAGGGTGCGCTCGGTGAGCCGGGCAGCGGGCGAACCGAACCGGCCGAACGGGCCGCCCCCGGGGAGGGCTGCGGCGCGGCCGCCGGCCAGGGCGAGCGCGAACGCCGCTCCGGCACCGGCGGAGAGCAGGGAACGGCGGCCGAGAACGGCCCGTGAGTGGTGCGAGGGCATGGGGAAGCTCCTTCGCTGCAAAAAGGGGGGAGAGGAAGAGGCGTCCGGAACGTCAGCAGAGTCGGCCCGCGCCGGCGCGGCGGTCGACGAGGGCGGGCACGGCCTGCGGCACGTCGACCCGGGTGCGCAGGGACGGCGTCCAGCCCGCGTCGGCGCGCAGGATCTCTCCGGGGAACTGGGCGTTGTGGACCGCGAGGAGGTCGAGCGGCGCACCGTTGACGAGGTTGCCCGCAGTGGTGACCGGGGCGTCCTTCCACTTCTTGAGGATCGTGCCGGCCTGGACGCCCTCGGCGAGCGTGAAGGAGTTCTTCTCGGCGACGAGCTGGGACTCGATTCCGATGCCCAGGCTGTAGGCGTAGTCCGCACCGGGCACCACGAAGTGGTTGTTGTAGGCGTCGACCTTGCCGAAGCGGACCCGCGGCGCCCGTTCGACGACGTTCTTGAAGAGATTGTGGTGGAGGGTGGTACGCAGTTTGCCGCGGTCGGTGGCACCCGCGCTGTCGCTGTTGCCGATCATCAGGGTCTTGTCGTGGTCGGCGAAGACGTTCCAGGAGACGGTGACCAGGTCGGCGCCGCGCACGATGTCCAGTTCGCCGTCGTGTTGCTGGTAGGGCTCGCCGTAGTACGAGGGCAGGGAACTGTCCGGGTGGGCCCCGTCGGTGAACGTGTTGTGGTCGATCCACACATGGGTGGAGCCGTACGCGACCACGCTGTCGTACTCGGAGTTCCACGCCCCCGTCGCCCCGTCCGTCGGGTCCCACTGCGGGAAGCAGTCGAGCGGGCTCTCCACGGTCAGGTTGCGGACGACGACGTTGTCGACGCCCTGGATCTGAAGGCTGCCGCCGGTGATGCCGGCGTTCCTGCCGACGCCGACGATCGTCGTGTTGGCGGGGACGTACGCCTTGATGGCCTTCCCCTGCGCCTTGGCCGAGGCGGCGCGCAGATCCTCCTGCTCCCCGCTGACCTCGGTGTCGTGTCCCCAGACCGCGGGGTCGTAGGCGGCGAGGTACGCCTCGAAGTCGTACCCGGGAGCCTCGAAGGCCGCGCAGCCGGCGGCCGTGGCGTTCAGCGTGCCCACGACCTTGACGATCCGCGGCTCGGTTCCCGCGACGGCGAGCGCCGCACGCAACTCCTCCCAGGTGGTGACGGTGAAGACGCGGGAGGCAGCGGCCGCGGCGCCGCCGCTGGTTCCCGTACCGTCGGACGCCCAGCCGTCACCGGCCGGAAGAACCTGACGGGCGAGGTCGGGCGCCGCGGGTCCGGCGTGCGCGGCGGTCGTGGGACCGGTGAGGCTCAGGACGAGGGCGGTGGCGCCCACCGCCCATGTTCGTGTGGGTCGCATGCTCAGCTCTCCTCGGAATCGGGCCAGGTGATCCATTGCGCGGGGACTTCCTCTTCGGTGCGGCGGGTGTCGCCCGTTGCGAGGGCGCGGGTGTGGAGGAGCCCGGTGGCGACCATCCGGGCCACGGCGATCGCGCCCGGCGGGTTGAAGTGGGTGTTGTCCTGCTCGGTCGCCGTCCAGTTGAAGTACGTCTTCGTGGTCTCCGGGCCGAGCTCCTGCCAGAGGGCCAGGGACTGCTCCTGGACATCGATGACGGCGACGTCCTCCTCCGCGGCCACCTGCCGCATCGCGGCCGGATACTCCCCGTGGGTGCGCAGAGCGGTGCCCTCGGCGTCGAACCTGCGGCGCTCGACGGAGGTGGCGAGGACCGGCAGGGCTCCGCACGCACGCGCGCCGTCGACGAACCGGCCCAGGTTGTCCTGATAGGTGGTCCAGGGCTCGGTGTAGCGCGTCGGGTCCGTGGTCTTCTGGTCGTTGTGGCCGAACTGGATCAGCAGGAGGTCTCCGGGCCGGATCACGTCCAGGATCGCGGTCAGCCGGCCCTCGTCGATGAAGCTCTTGGTGCTGCGGCCGTTGACCGCGTGGTTCGCGACCGTCACGCCCCGGTGCAGGAAGAAGGGCAGGGCCATGCCCCAGCCGGTCTCCGGGGCGGCGTCGGCGTACTTCTGCGCTGCCGTGGAGTCACCGGCGATGTAGAGGGTGCGCCCGCGCCCTCTTCCTCGGGGGACGGCCGCGGCGGGGGTCGCGGTCACGGCGGGGGTCGCGGCCAGGGCGAGCGCGAGCCCTGCCCCGGCCGTGACCGCCCGGCGGCGGGTGAGGGTCACTTCTTCTGGGTCTTCCACTCGGCCTGCGCCGTGTTCAGCTGCTCGGCGAGGCTGTCCAGGAACTCCTTCGACGTGGACTTGCCGAGCAGGACCTTCTGGAACGCGGGCTCGTTGTCGGCCTTGGAGATGGTGTTCCAGTCGGGCAGGTAGTACGGCAGCTGCACGATCGTGGCCTTGCCGCTGAAGAGGGCCTCGGCGGCGAGCTTGGTCGGCTCGGCCTTCTGGATCCAGGGGTCCTGGGCCGCCTCGGTGTTGGCCGGGATCGCGCCCGCCGACTCGTTCCACTTGCTGTTGGAGGCGTGCGAGGCGGCGAACTCGATGAACTTCCAGGCAGCCGACTTGTTCTTGCTCGACGAGAAGAGGGCGAGGCCGTCGACCGGGTGGGAGACCTGCACGCGGGTGCCGTCGTCGGTGGTCGGGTTCGGGACGCCCCGGAACTTCTCCGTACCGAGTGCCTTCACATGGTCCTTGTACGAGCCCAGGTTGTGGCTCACCATGCCGATCTCGCCGCTGTCCCACTGGGCGACCATCTTGGTGAAGTCGTTGTTGACGTCGGCCGCCGGGGTGTTGTTCTTGAACAGCCCCACGTACTTCTCCAACGCGGCGACGTTCCTGGGGTCGTTGACCGTGGTCCTGTCACCGTCCCAGAAGCCGGTGACCCCGCTCTGGCCGTACATGGCGTCCAGCGCCTGGGCGATGGATCCCGCACCGCCGCGGATGGTGTAGCCGAACTTGTTCGCGTCCTTCCGGGTCAGCTTGTCGGCCGCCGCGTAGAACGCGGACCAGGTGTCGGGCGCCGGCAGGCCGGCCGCCGCGAACAGGTCGGTGCGGTAGTAGAGGACACCGTTGCTGGCGGAGGTGGGAACGGTGAAGAGCTTGTCCTTGCCCCCCGCCGACTTCACGCTCTCGACCATTCCCGCGTTGAGCTTGCCCTTGAGCGCGCTGCCGTCGACGCGGGCGTCGAGCGGCTCCAAGGCGTTCTGCACGGCGATCCCGGCGAGCATCGCCGCTCCGACGCCGCCGACATCCGGCAGGCCGCCGCCCTGGATGGCCGTGTCGTACTTGGACTGCACCTCCGTCGAGGCGATCCCGACGTAGTTCACCTTGATCTCGGGGTTCTGCTTCTCGAAGTCCGCGATGATCGCCTTCCAGACGTCGGTGCGGACACCGCCGTTGTTGTCCCAGAAGGTGATCTCTCCCTTGCCCGAACCCTCGCCGCCCTTGTCGCCCGCTGCGCCGCTGCCGTCGTCTCCGCAGGCGGTGGCGGTCAGGACGAGCACGCTGGTCAGGGCGAGGGCGCAGACAGCTCTGCGTCGTCCTTGACGGAAACTGGTCATCGTCGGCTCTCTTCTCTCAGGGTCTCTCGGGGGTGTGTGAAGGGGGACGGGGTGATGCGGAGCGGGGTGATCACGGCCGGGGCGCGGTACGGCTCATGCCGCGACCGCCTTGGACACCAGCGCCGCGGCCTCTGCCCGCCCCAGACGGCCGTCGGCCACCACGGTGACCACCCGCCGTACGACGCTCGCTCCGGCCGCGACGGCCAGCCGCCGGTCAGGGGCGAGGGAGGAACCCACGCCCGGATACTCGGCGGCGCGCAGGAACCACGGGTCGCGCCGGGTCTCCTCGGTCGCGCCGGCGAAGACCAGGGTCCAGCCCCGGCCGGACAGAGCGACCCACTCGGAACGGGAGCCGTGCGCGGCCTCCTCGCCGTCAGCGTCCGCGCTGAAGACGACCGGGTCCGCAGCCTCTTTGGGGGCGCGCCAGAAGAAGCCGCCGTAGGCCGCGCCCGGCCGTCCGTTGGTGGCCGGGCTGCCGAAGGACAGGTCCTGTCCCGACGCCTCGGTGAGCGAGAAGGTGAAGTCCAGGGCCCAGGCCGAGTCGCTCAGTGCCGCCGTCACCACGGTCCGGCGCTCGCGCAGGAGCACCCGGCCACCGGCCGTCCAGCTCAGCTCCTCCACGAACCCGTCCCGGTCGAGGCGGGTGAAGCCGTCGTGCCGCTGCACGCCGTGGTTGTCGAGCGCGGTCGGCCCCCGGTCGCGTACGAAGGTGCGCCCGCCCCAGAAGTTGTGGCCCGCCACATCGGGCACGGCCACGCCCGCGCCGAGGTGGTGCGGGTGGTCCTCGGGCATCAGCTCGGTGACGGGGACCCCCGCCAAGGTGGTGACCGGATGCAGGTAGGGCCGGGGAGAGTGGTCCCGCGCCAGGACCGGGCCGGCCGTGTAGTGCGCCACCGGGCGGCCGGCGCAGCGCAGGACGAGCGTCGCGTTCATCGGGTCTCCGCCCTGGTCGGCAGCGTCCAGGGGGCGCCCAGTTCGGAGTAGAGGTCGAGCGTGTGGGCACTCCTGTCGACGAGTGCGTCGATCCCGTCGACGACCCGGCGCGGCGTGTCCCGGCCCGGCTCGGTGTGCCAGTACGCGGCCGGCAGCGCCACGGGATCGGGCGCCAGCCGGATCGCCTCCACGACCCGCATGAACGCGCCGGTCTCCTCGGGCGGTACGTACAGTCCCTCGCCGTCCGTCACATGGCCGACGAGGTTCTCCAGGAGATCGGTCCGGCCGTGGACGGTCTCCTCCGGACCGTGCCCGGCCCGTTGGAGCAGCACCCGGTCCTGCCGGTACCAGAAGGTGATGCGGCCCCGGCTGCCGTGAACCACCACGTACGGCTCGGAGTTCGTCTCGGCGCACAGGGTCGCCGCGACGGTGAGCCGGGTGCCGGCCGTGGTCACGATCCGGACGCAGGAGGTGTCGTCGGACTCGATGGCGTTGGCGCGCAGGAGCTCGGCCTCGATGGACTCGACGTCCTCGGCCCGCGTGCTCCCGGCGAGGGCCAGCGTGGTGGCGACGGCGTGGGCCAGCGGGTTGGTCAGGGCCCCGTCGACGACGTCGACGCCGTGCAGGCGCCGGCGACCGGCCCAGGGCGCACGCCGGAAGTACGCCTCGTCACGGACCCACGCGCCGGCCGCGCCGACCCCGAGGAGTTCGCCGATCTCGCCCTCCTCGATGAGCCGCCTGATGGCCGCGACGGCATGCGAGCCGAGGGACTGGAAGCCGATCTGGCAGGAAACGCCGGCCGCCGCGACCGCGTCCGCCATCCGGCGGAACTCCGCGTACGACGGTGCCGGGGGCTTCTCCAGGAGGATGTGCGCGCCGTGGCGGGCGGCGGTCAGGGCCAGATCGGTGTGGGTCTGGATCGGCGTACACAGCACGGCGATCCCGGCCCCGGTCGAGGCCAGCAGCGAGTCGAGGTCCGAGGACTGCTCCGGGGCGCCGAACCCCTCCAACTCGCCGGCGGTGAGCGGCTGCAGCTCGCAGACGCCGACGAGGCGGACCAGGCCGAGGTGTTCGAGCCGATGGATGTTGAGCAGGTGCGAACGGCCGTGGCCGCGTGCGCCCGCCAGGACCACGGGCACGGGGGTGCGTAGGGTGCCGGAGGCGTTGCTCATCCCTTCACCGCCCCTGCGCTGAAGCCGGTGACCAGCCACCTCTGGATGAAGGCGAACACGATCACGACGGGCACCGCCGCGATCACTCCACCCGCGGCGAGCGCGCCCAGGTCGACGCTATCCGCGCCCATGAGGGTGTTCAGGCCGACCGGGATGGTCTGCTTCTCCTGGCTGCTGAGGAACATCAGCGCGAAGAGGAAGTGGTTCCAGGCGTGGACGAAGGCGAAGGAGCCGACGGCGACCAGACCGGGCCGCAGGAGCGGCAGGACGACGATGCGGAACGCGCCGAAGCGGTTGCAGCCGTCCACCCAGGCGGCCTCCTCCAGCGAGTACGGCACGTTCTTGATGAAGCCGCTGATGAGGATCATGGACAAGGGGAGCTGGAAGACCGTCTCCGCGATGATGACGCTGCCCAGCGAGTTGATCATCCGCAGACTGGCGAAGGTCTGGAACAGCGGTACGAGCAGCAGCGCGCCCGGCACGAACTGGGAGCACAGCAGGGCCAGCATGAAGCCCTGCTTGATCCGGAAGTCGAAGCGGGCCAGCGCGTAGCCCCCGGCGAGCGCGATCACCGTGGTCATCACCAGGGTCGCGAGGCCGATGAGCAGACTGTTCTGGAAGAAGGTGGCGAAGCCCCGCTCGGTCCACACCTTCTCGAAGTGCTCGGTGGTCATGGGCCACGGCACCAGTGCGGTGGAGCCTGCCGGCCGCAGTGCGAAGAGCAGGATCCAGTAGAAGGGGATCAGGGTGAAGAGAAGATAGATGCCGAGCGGCAGGTAGATCTGCCACCGGGGGACCTCGTCCCAGGCGCGTCGCCGTCTCATTTGCTGTCGCCTCCGAACTTGCTCAGGCGCAGATAGACCATCGAGCAGAAGAGAAGGATGGTGAACGCCACCGTCGTGAGGGCGGAGGCGTATCCGAAGTTGTGGGCGTCGACACTGGTGTTGGCGATGTAGAGGGGCAGCGTGGTCGTCTCGCCCGCGGGGCCGCCGCCGGTGAGCGTGTAGAGGAGATCCACGTTGTTGAACTCCCACACCGCCCGCAGCAGGGTGGACAGGATGATCGCGTCCCTGAGGTGCGGAAGCGTGATGTGGAGGAACTGCCGCAGCCGGCCGGCCCCGTCGACCTCGGCGGCCTCGTACAGATCCTTAGGTACGGACTGGAGGTCGGCGAGGATGAGGATCGCGAAGAAGGGGACGCCGCGCCACAGGTCGGCGACGACCACCGCGGAGAAGACCGTGGAGGTGTCGGACAGCCAGGACGTGCCGTACTCGCCGATTCCCATGTCCGGGAGGTAACGGGTCACCCCGGTCTGGGAGTTGTAGAGCAGCACCCAGATGGCCGACGTCAGCACCCCGGAGACCGCCCACGGGGAGAACACCAGCGCCCGCCCCAGGGCGCGGCCCGCGAACGTCTGGTTGACGATCAGCGCGAGGGCCAGGCCGAACAGGAGCTGCAGGCTCACCTCGACGGCGACCCACTTCGCGCTGAAGGTCAGCGTCCCCCAGAAGTGCGGGTCGTCGGTGAAGATCCGCGTGAAGTTGTCGAAGCCGGCGAAGCCGTTCCGCCAGGGCTTGGTGGGGTTGTAGTCCTGAAGGCTGTAGTAGAAGACGCTGAGCACGGGATAGGCGATGAAGCCCAGCATCAGCAGCGCGGCGGGGGCGATCAGCAGGTACGGCAGTCGGCGGGGGGTTGCTCCCGTGCGGCGGGTCACAGCTGAGGCCATGACGGTGGCTCCGTTCTCGGTGTTTCGGGCAGGCGGACGCGCCGGTCGTGCCGGTCGTGCCGGTCGCGCGAAGGAATCAGCCCGCGTAGGGGTCGGGAGTCGCCCCGGGCCGGGCCAGGAACTCGAAGTCGCATCCGGTGTCGGCCTGGGTGATCTGCTCGGTGTAGAGCGCCCCGTAGCCGCGCTCGTAGCGGACCGGCGGCGGGGTCCATGCCTCTCGTCGGCGCACCAACTCGTCCTCGGCGAGGTGCAGATGAAGGGTGCGCGTCTCGACGTCGAGGGTGATCGTGTCGCCCGTGCGGACGAGGGCGAGCGGCCCGCCGACGTACGACTCGGGCGCCACGTGGAGCACGCACGCGCCGTAACTCGTGCCGCTCATACGGGCGTCGGAGATCCGAACCATGTCCCGTACGCCCTGCTCCAGCAGGTACTTGGGGATCGGCAGCATCCCGTACTCCGGCATCCCCGGTCCGCCCTTCGGCCCGGAGCCCCGCAGCACGAGCACATGGTCCGCGGTGATCCCGAGGGCCGGGTCGTCGATGGTCCGCTGCATCGTGCGGTAGTCGTCGAACACCACTGCCGGGCCGGTGTGCTTCAGCAGGTGCGGTTCGGCCGCGATGTGCTTGATGACCGCGCCGTCCGGGCAGAGGTTCCCGCGCAGCACCGCGACCCCACCCTCGGGCGCGAGCGGCCGTTCGCGCTCCCGGATCACCTCGTCGTTGTGCACGCGGGCGCCGTCGAGCTGTTCCCGCAGCGTGTCGTGGGAGACGGTCGGCCGGTCGAGGTGCAGCACGTCGGTGAGCCGGGAGAGGAATGCGGGCATGCCGCCGGCGAAGTGGAAGTCCTCCATGAGGAACCGCCCGCCGGGGCGGAGGTCGGCCAGCACCGGAACGGTCCGCGCGATGCGGTCGAAGTCGTCCAGCGTGAGCTTCACCCCCGAACGGCCGGCCATGGCGATCAGATGGATGACCGCGTTCGTCGACCCGCCGAGCGCCAGGACGGCGGCGACCGCATCCTCGTACGCCTCCCGGCTCAAGATCGTGGACAGCCGCCGGTCCTGCCGTACGAGCTCCACGATCCGCATCCCCGAGGCGGCCGCCATCCGGTCGTGGCCCGAGTCGACCGCCGGGATCGAGGAGGCGCCCGGCACGGTCACTCCGAGGGTCTCGGCGGCGGCGGTCAGCGTGGACGCCGTGCCCATCGTCATGCAGTGGCCGGGGGAGCGGGCCAGCCCGCTCTCCAGCTCGGCCATTTCGCAGTCCCCGATCAGGCCCGCCCGCTTGTCGTCCCAGTACTTCCACATGTCGGTGCCGGAACCGAGAGTCTCGCCCCGCCAGTGGCCCGGCAGCATCGGCCCGGCCGGCACGAAGACGGTCGGCAGATCCACCGAGGCCGCGCCCATCAGCAGCGCCGGGGTCGACTTGTCGCAGCCGCCGAGGAGAACCGCGCCGTCGACCGGATAGGAGCGCAGCAGCTCCTCCGTCTCCATCGCGAGGAGGTTGCGGTAGAGCATCGGCGTCGGCTTCTGGAAGGTCTCGGAGAGAGTGGACACCGGGAATTCGAGCGGGAAGCCACCGGCTTGCCACACACCCCGCTTCACGGCCTGCGCGCGGTCCCGGAGATGGACGTGGCAGGGATTGATGTCGGACCAGGTGTTGAGGACCGCCACCACCGGCTTGCCCATGTGCTCCTCGGGGAGGTAGCCGAGCTGGCGCGTGCGGGCGCGGTGGCTGAACGAGCGCAGTCCGTCCGTCCCGTACCACTGGTGGCTGCGCAACTGGTCGGGTCGCCGGCTCATGTCCGCCATCCGGCGGCTATCGCGGCAACCTCGGCGCGGGCGGATACGGGCAGCTCGCGGCTGGGCGGGCGGATGTCGCGCCGGCACAGACCGAGCGAGGCGAGGGCTTCCTTGACGACGGTGACGTTGTCGGCGCTGCCGTTGGCGGCCCGCAACTCCTCGAAGCGGCGGATCCGCTCCCACACCTTCATGGCGCCCTGGTAGTCGCCGGCCCGCAGGGCGGACAGCATCTCCAGGGAGAGTGCGGGGCAGACGTTGACCAGGCCGGAGGTGAAGCCCGTCGCACCTCCCGCGAAGTAGGACGGGGCGTACGGTTCGGCGAGTCCCGCCACCCAGACGAAGCGCTCCAGCCCCGCGTCACGGGCGAAGCCGGCGAACCGGGCCGCGTCCGGGACGGCGTACTTCACGCCGACCACGTTCGGACAGGCGTCGCCCAGCTCCGCGAGCCGCACGCCGCTCAGCTGCGGGTTGCGGATGTAGGGGACGATGCCGAGTTCGGGCACGGCCTCGGCGATGGCCCGGTGGTAGTCGACCCAGCCGTCCTCGGAGACGTACGGGTGCACGGGCTGGTGCACCATCAGCATCGGTGCTCCGCTGGCGCGTGCGTGCCGGGCCGCCGCGACCGCCGTCGGCACGTCGTGACCCACACCGACCAGGACCGCGGCGTTCTCGCCCGCCTCCTCGATCGTCAACTCCGTCACCCGGAAGCGTTCTTCGGGTGTCAGGGCATAGAACTCGCCGGTGTTCCCGTTCGGAGTGAGCGTGCGCACCCCGCCGTCGATCAGGCGGCGAAGCAGCGTGCGGTGCGCGTCGGTGTCCAGATCGCCCGCGGCGGTGAAGGGCGTGACCGGGATGGCCACGACATCGGCGAGTGCGGTCCTCAGGGTCTCGAACGTCATGGTCACTCGCTGTCCTGGGGGTGGGCGTCCTGGGGGAAGGCGCGCTGGACGAAGGAGGCGATGTGGTCGTGGACGGCCCGGCCGGCCAGGTCCGCGTCGCCGGCGGCGGCGAGGCGCAGGATCTCCTCGTGTTCGGCGGCCTCGCGCTCCCAGGAAGGGACGGCGGCCCAGGCGACGGTGGAGACGAGGGCGGCCTGGTCGCGGACCTCGTCGAGCATCCGGCCGAGCAAAGGGTTGCCGCAGGGCAGGTAGAGGGCCCGGTGGAACTCCCGGTTGGCGAGCGAGCGTTCCGCCGGATCCTCGGCTCCGGCGGCCCGCCGCAGCGCCTCGTGCGCGGCGTCGAGCGGAGCGCGTGCGGCCACCGTGCGGCGGACCGCCTCGGGTTCCAGGAGCAGTCGTACGTCGTACACCTCTCGGGCCATGTCGGCGTCCACCATGCGCACGGTGACGCCCTTGTACTGGCTCACCACGACGAGCCCGGTGCCCGCGAGGGTCTTGAGCGCCTCGCGGACCGGGGTCTTGGACACCCCGAAGTGGGCGGCGAGTTCGGTTTCGACCAGGGCCTGACCGGGACTCAGGGTTCCGGTGAGGATGTCGTGCTTGATCGCCTCCAGGACGTACTGGGTGCGGGATGGGATGGGGCTCGGGGCGAAGGCCATGACGCACTCTCAGATCTCGTGTATCGCGTCTCATATATGATGTACGAAGAGCAATGACGAGAAGCTAAGCCGCAGTTGGTGTTTCGTCAATGCTTCGCGCACGAGTCGTGGAAAGCGCTTACTGCGCGGCCTCGACCGTCAGTGCGGCCAGCGCGGTGGGTCGGTGCAGAAGCGGCCGCCCAGGTACAGGCCGTCCGGGTCGCCCTCGCCCGGGACTCCCTGCTGGGCGATGAGCCGCTGCGCGAACCGCTCCGAATCGTCCTGCGGTTCGTAACCGATGGCCCGTGCCGAGGAAAGGTCCCACCACACCCGGGTGTTGGCGGAGGAGCCGTACACGACCGTGTGCCCGACGCCCTCGGCGCTGAGCGCCGCGTGGAGGAGCCGTGCGCAGTCGGCGGGGCTCAGCCACATCGACAGCATCCGGACCGTGGTCGGCTCGGGGAAGCACGAGCCGACCCGCACCGATACGGTCTCGATGCCGTGAAGGTCCCAGTAGAGCTGGGCCAGATCCTCGCCGAAGCACTTGGACAAGCCGTAGAAGCTGTCGGGCCGGCGCGGGGTGTCGACGGGGATCAGCGGGTCGTCCCCGCTCGGTTGCGGGGTGAAGCCGACGGCGTGGTTGCTGGAGGCGAAGACGATGCGGCGCACCCCCTCCTCGCGGGCTGCCTCGTAGAGGTGGTGCAGGCCGGTGACGTTGGCGGCCAGTACCCTTTCGAAGGTGGACTCCAGGGATATCCCCGCGAGATGGATGATCGCGTCGACACCCCGGACGGCCTCCCGCAGCGCCTCGCGGTCGGCGAGGTCGGCGACGATCGCGTCCGGTGCGCCGTCGACCGGCACCAGGTCGAGCAGCCGGAGCCGGTATCCGTAACCGGGCAGCAGCTCCCGCATCAGGGTGCCGACACCCCCGGCCGCGCCGGTGAGCAGAACGGTCTGGGGCGTACGCGTGTGTGAGGTCTCCATGCGGAGAACGTAGTCACATACGTGAACGCGAGGAAGGGCGTTTCTGAAGATCGCCGACGGTGGGCGCCCAGGCGGGGGCAATGCTTGACGATGTCTCGAGCGGGTGCCTACTGTTCGCAACGTTCATGGCCATGACCAGAGTTCATAGGTCTGAACATTCCCGAATCCACACACAGGCGGTGAGGTTCCGATGGTGACGGCGACCGGATACGCGTACCCCTGGGACTTCGCCGGTGATCCCGCAGCCGCCGAGCGGGCGCGCGAGGTCGGCGTGGAGACCGTGGCCGTCGCGGCGAACTACCACAGCACCCGAGCCGCCACCCCGCTCCACCCGCGCCACCGGCTGGTGGACGCCGAGTACGCCGCCTGCTACCTCCCGGTCCGCCCCGCCGCCTGGCGAGGCGTGAGACTGGTGCCCCGGGTTCCCCGCTGGACGGAACCCGACTCCTTCACCGTGGCCCGGAAGGCTCTCGTCACGGCGGGGCTACGGGTCGCCGCATGGACCGTCCTCACCCACAACAGCGCGCTGGGGCGCGAGAATCCGGACCTCGTACGGCGCAATGCCTTCGGTGAGCCGTACCCCTACGCCCTGTGCCCGCAGGCACCCCAGGTCGCCGACTACTGCGCGACCCTCGTGCGCGAGGTCGCCTTGCTCGGTGAGGCCGACGGCCTGATCCTGGAAGCCGCCGGGCCGCTGGGAGTGGATCACGGCGGCCATCATGACAAGACCGAGTTCGCCCAGTGGACCCCCGTCCAGCGGCAGTTGCTCTCCCTGTGCTTCTGTGCCTCCTGCCTTCGCCTCCAGCGGGCGTCGGGCCTCGATCCCGAACGCGTCGCAGCTCAGGTCCGTGCGGCGCTCGGGTCGACGGAGCCGCCGCCGAAGAGTCCCGAGGAAGCCCTCGGGGCGCATGTGGCCACCGCGTTGCGAGCGTGCGCAGACGCATCCGCTTCCGCCCTGCACGCCCGCCTGGTCGCCACCGCGCGAACCGCCGTGCCCGGCATCCGCATCACCGTGCACGGCTCCGTGTCCCCCTGGGCCACCGGGGCCTTCGCGCCCGTCGGGTCAACCGTGACCGAGGGCATCGACGCGGTGGTCGCCAATTGCTGGGCGGTCGACTCCGAGGCCGACTCCGACTCCGCCTCCGGCGGAGGTGTGGTTGCCGCCCTCCGTGATCTGGCTCCACCCGCCACCGCCGTCGGCGGCTACTTCCGTCCCGAGACCCTGCCCGCTGACGAGGAGGGCCTCGGCGCACTGGCCGCCCGACAGGTGGCCGCCGGCCTGAGCGAGGCGCACCTCTACCACCTCGGCCTGGTCCCGCCGGCGGGCCTCGACCGGTTGCGCAACCTCGTCGCCGCCCTGCGGAGCGCGTGAGCCGTAGGAACTCGGGCGGGCGCGGGGTGCCGTACGGGCGACCCCGCGCGGGCCGGGCGCGCCGACCCGCGGAATCGTTCCCGCTCGCCGCAGGAGACTGCCCGGCCCACGGGCTTCCTGCTCAACGAGAAGGAATGCGCATTGACGTGAGCATGTCATCTCCGTAGGGTAGTAAGCGCTTTCTGTATCTCATCGAGAGAACCGCATGCCATGTCCTGTGAAGGGGCTGCGGAGGGGCGCAAGGGCCAGTGAACAGCCTCATTCTTCACCTTCATTGACGCCCGGGGTCATCCCCTGTGGAGCAAGCGCTTTCTGTTTCTCGGTCGAGAGCCGCGCACTGTCATGCCTGTATGCAGGCGACCACGGAGAAGGAACGAGACCCCCCATGAATCCGAGATCCTCCCTGTCCTTACTTGCCTGCGCCGCCTTGGCGGTCGGCGCGTTCGTGGCGCTGCCCGGTGGCACGGCCGCAGCCGCCCCCGTCCGCTACGAGGCCGAGAGCTCGCCCGCGTTCTGCACCGGCACCATCGACTCCGACTGGGCCGGCTACTCCGGCAGCGGTTTCTGCAACGGGACCAACGCGGTCGGTGCCTACGCTCAGTTCACGGTCAACGCCCCCACCTCGGGTACGGCGACGCTGAAGGTCCGCTTCGCCAACGGGACCACCACCGCAAGGCCGGCGGCCGTCACGGTGAACGGCTCGGCGGCCGCATCGGCAGCGTTCGAGAGCACCGGCACCTGGGCGACATGGGCGACGAACACGCTCGCGGTGCCCCTTGTGCCGGGCAGCAACACCATCCGGCTCAGCCCCACCGCCTCTGCCGGCCTGCCCAACATCGACTCCCTCGACGTCGAGGCGGACGACAGCACCCCGCCACCGACGGGCACCGCGCTGTACGTGGCGCCGAACGGCAGCGACAGTGCAGCCGGGACGCAATCGGCCCCGACGACGCTCACCTCGGCGATCAGTCGCGTGCCAGCCGGTGGAACGATCTATCTGCGCGGCGGGACGTACCGCTACTCCCAGACGATCACCATCCCGCAGGGCAGGAACGGGACGTCGAGTGCCCGCACGCAGCTGTCCGCCTACCCGGGCGAGCAGCCGGTGCTGAACTTCTCGGCCATGACCGAGGACCCGGCGAACCGAGGGCTCGCCGTGAACGGGTCGTACTGGCACGTCAAGGGCATCGTCGTCGAACGCGCCGGCGACAACGGGATCTTCGTCGGCGGCAGCAACAACGTCTTCGAGCGCACGGTGACGCGCTTCAACCGGGACACCGGGCTGCAGCTCTCGCGGATGGCCTCCACCACCCCGCGCGACCAGTGGCCCTCCAACAACCTCGTTCTGAGCGCGGAGTCGCACGACAACGCCGATTCCGACGGTGAGGACGCCGACGGCTTCGCGGCGAAGCTGACCGTCGGTCCCGGGAACGTCTTCCGTTACGCCGTGTCCCACAACAACATCGACGACGGCTGGGACCTCTACACCAAGACCGACACCGGCCCCATCGGTCCGGTCACCATCGAGGATTCTCTCGCCTACGGCAACGGCACCCTCTCCGACGGCACCGTGAACTCCAACGGTGACCGCAACGGCTACAAGTTGGGCGGAGAGGACATCAAGGTCGACCACGTCGTCCGGCGCAGCATCGCCTACCGCAACGGCAATCACGGGTTCACCTACAACAGCAACCCCGGCACCATGTCGGTGTCGGACAACGTCAGCATCGACAACGCCCAGCGCAACTACTCGTTCGACGACGGCACCTCTGTGTTCCGCAACAACGTCTCGTGCCGCAGCGGCAGCGGAACGAACGACAGGACCATCGGCGACGCCGACAGCTCGAACCAGTTCTGGTCCGGCTCCAACGGATCCCGGTGCTCCTCCCGTGCCGGTGCCCTGGGCTGGTCCTTCGCCGCCGACGGCCGGCTCGCCGTCACTTTCGGCGGCGCGCCGGCATCTCCCTAGCTCATCGCGTCACAGGCCCGGGTGGGCGGTGGTGGGGGGCTGACCGGACATGCGAATCGTTGTAGGCTCCGCAGACCGCCCTTGACCTGCGTGAAGCAGGCAGGGAGCAGACATATCGGGAGTTTTGCATGCTTCGCACCATGTTCAAGTCCAAGATCCATCGGGCCACCGTCACCCAGGCCGACCTGCACTACGTCGGGTCCGTGACCATCGACGCCGATCTCCTCGACGCGGCGGACCTGCTGCCCGGCGAGCTCGTGCACATCGTGGACATCACCAACGGGGCGCGGCTGGAGACGTACGTCATCAAGGGCGAGCGCGGCTCGGGGGTCATCGGGATCAACGGGGCTGCCGCGCACCTCGTGCACCCCGGTGACCTGGTCATCCTCATCAGCTACGGGCAGATGGAAGACGCCGAGGCGCGCGCGTTCGAGCCGCGCGTCGTCCACGTCGACGGCGACAACCGCATCATCGAGCTGGGTGCGGATCCTTCCGCCCCGGTTCCGGGAACGGACCAGGAGCGCAGCCCCCACGCGGTGGCTGTCTGAGGGGAGTCGGGACGATGTCGCAGACCGGGTCGAGCGAAGCGATCAAGCTCGTGGACGACCGCGCGGCCGGGCGGCTGCTGGCCGTCGAGGACGGGGCGGTGGTGGGCTACATCGCCTACTTCGTGCTCGCCGAGGCCCCCCACGCCCTCGTGGCGGTCCACACCGTCGTCGAGCCGGGGCACGAGGGCCGCGGGATCGCCGGGAACCTGGTGAGGACCTTCTACGGGATCGCGGCCGACGAGGGCGTACCCGTCGTCCCACTCTGCCCGTATGCCGCCGGCTGGGCCGCCAAACACCCCGAGCAGGCGCCCGAGGCGCCGGCCGGGGTGGTGGCCGCGGCCAAGGCGCAGCTCGACTCGGACTCCGACCTGTGGTGACGCCGTCCGTGCCGGGCCTGACCCTGCTGCACACCTCGCCCGTGCACGTGCCGGTCTTCGACGCCCTGCGCGACCGGCACCACTCGGGCGCCGTCCTGCGCCACCTGGTGGTGCCGGAGCTGCTGGAACGGGCCCGTGCGCTGGGGCCCGCGTCGCAGGCTCCGGCCGTGCGGGAGCTGCTGGCGGGCTCCGAGGGGCCCGTCCTGGTCACCTGCTCCTCGATCGGGGCCGTCGCCGAGGCGCTGGCCGGGGAGCTCGGAGTCCCGGTGCTGCGCGTCGACCGCCCGCTGGCGGCCGCCGCGGTCCGTACCGGGGCGCGGATCCTCGTACTGGCCACGGTGGAGTCGACGCTGGCCCCGACGGCGGAGCTGCTGGAGGAGGAGGCCGTGCGCGCGGGCCGGCCGGTGTCGGTCCGTACCCGGGTGGTCGACGGGGCCTGGGACCGCTTCGCGGCGGGCGACGAAGCCGGCTGCCTCCGGCTCGTGGCCGAGGCGGCTGACGCGGTCGCCGGCACCGACACGGATGTCATCGTCCTCGCCCAGGTATCCATGGCGGGCGCGCAGGCCCTGGTCACCACCGCCGTGCCGGTCCTGTCCAGCCCCGCGTCCGGCCTCGCGGCCGCTCTGGGGCAGTAGTCCGGCGGGCGCCGGAACCGGGACCGGGGGAGGCTGGAGGTATGACACAGCCTCCCGTCCCCGACCCGGTCCCGCTGCCGAATCCTTTCCCCGATCCGGCGCCGCTGCCCCGGCCCGAGCCGCCGACACCGGGTCCGGTGCCCGAACCCGACCCGGTTCCGCCGCCGCCCGGCCCCGCTCCGTCGCCCGCTCCGCAGCCGCTGAGCTGATGCGGAGCGGCTGACGCGGAGTCGCCGAGCTGACGCGCAGCCGCCGGGTCGACGCGGACGGCCGCGTCGGCCCGTACGGTTGCGTCAGGCCGTACGCGTCAGGCCGTACGGACTTCGGAGCGGTCTCCGCTCCACAGCGTGTGGTACGAGCCCTCGCGGTCGGTGCGCCGGTAGGTGTGCGCCCCGAAGAAGTCGCGCTGGCCCTGGGTCAGGGCCGCCGGGAGCCGCTCCGAGCGCAGGGCGTCGTAGTACGCCAGCGAGGCCGCGAAGGCCGGCACCGGGATGCCCTGGCGGACCGCCGCCACCAGCACCTCGCGCCAGTCCTCCTGCGCGGCGCCGATCTCGTCGGCGAAGCCGGCGTCCGCCAGCAGGCTCGGCAGCTCCGGCCGGGCGTCGTACGCGGCCCGGATCCGGTCCAGGAACGCGGCGCGGATGATGCAGCCGCCGCGCCACAGCGAGGCCACGGCGCCCGGGTCCACGCCCCAGCCGTACTCCTCGCTGCCGGCCTGGATCTGGTGGAAGCCCTGCGTGTAGGAGACGATCTTCGAGGCGTACAGGGCCTGCTCCACCCGGGCCGCGAAGGCGTCCGCCGCCGCGGCGGACAGCGGCGCGGCCTGCGGTCCCGCAAGACCTCGCGCGGCCGTACGCAGCTCGCCGTGGCCCGAAACCGCGCGGGCGAAGACCGCCTCGGCGATCCCGGACACCGGCACGCCCAGGTCCAGGGCGATCTGCACGGTCCAGCGGCCGGTGCCCTTCTGCTCGGCGGCGTCGGCGACCACGTCCACGAACGGCAGACCGGTCGCGGCGTCCGTGTGCGCGAGCACCTCGGCGGTGATCTCGATCAGGTACGAGTCCAGCCGGCCCTTGTTCCAGGCGCGGAAGGTCTCGGCGATCTTCGCGGGGGAGTAGCCGGCCACTTCGCGCAGCAGGTGGTAGGCCTCGGCGATCAGCTGCATGTCGGCGTACTCGATGCCGTTGTGCACCATCTTCACGAAGTGCCCGGCGCCGTCGGGGCCCACGTGCGAGGTGCAGGGCGTGCCGTCGGCGGCCTTGGCGGAGATCTTCTCCAGCAGCGGGCCGAGCGAGGCGTACGACTCCTCGGAACCACCGGGCATGATGCTGGGGCCGAGCAGCGCGCCCTCCTCGCCGCCCGAGATGCCGACGCCCACGAAGTGCAGGCCCTGCTCGCGCAGCTCCTTCTCGCGGCGGCGGGTGTCCTCGAAGTGGGCGTTCCCGCCGTCGATGATCACGTCGCCCGGCTCCAGCAGCGGCGCGAACTCGCGGATCACCGCGTCGGTCGGCTCGCCGGCCTTCACCATGATGATCAGACGGCGCGGGCGCTCCAGCGCGTCCACGAACTCCTTCGCGCTCCCGGCGGCCACGAAGGAGCCCTCGTGGCCGAACTCCTCCACGAGCGCCGTGGTCTTGGCGGTGGTGCGGTTGTGGACGGCGACGGTGAACCCGTTGCGGGCGAAGTTGCGGGCGAGGTTGCTGCCCATCACCGCGAGTCCGGTGACTCCGATCTGGGCCGTGCTGCTGGTCATGTGCGTGCGCTCCTGAGTGCGTCGACAGTGCATTCGATGTGCGGAGGAATGCAGGAACCCGACGCTACCCCGACGGAGATCCTTACCGGCGACCTACATTCGGCGGGAAATCAACTTCCGCTCGAATGCGTCGTGTTGTGCGCCTTGTCATGCTCCGGTCGTGGCGTTAGGTTGCGAGGCTCCTGATGTCTTCGATGGGGGCTCCCATGGGTGTACGGGGCCGGCACCGCCGGTATCAGCCGAGCAGCATCAACCGTGCCTCGCTCGTCGTCACCGCGGGCGGAGCCGGGATCGCGCTGCCCCTGATCGGAGCGGGAGCGGCGCACGCCGCCTCGGTGGACACCTGGAACAAGGTCGCCGCCTGCGAATCCACGAGCAACTGGCACATCAACACCGGCAACGGCTACTACGGCGGACTCCAGTTCAGCCAGAGCACCTGGCGCGCCTTCGGCGGAACCGCGTACGCAGCTCGCGCCGATCTGGCCACCAAGGAACAGCAGATCGCCGTGGCCGAGAAGGTGCTGAAGGGTCAGGGGCCGCAAGCCTGGCCGGTCTGCGGGAAGCAGGCCGGACTCAGCCGCAGCGGCCCCGCGCCCGCTCTCGGCGCTCAGGGCAAGGCGACGGGTCCCGCGAAGGCGGCGGCTCCGAAGGCCGTGGCACCGGCCGCTCCCAAGGCGGCTCCGCAGGCCGCCCCCCAGGGCACGACGCCCCGCCCGACCGGGACTTCCGTCCTGCCCAACCCCTACGTCGTCGCCCCCGGCGACTCGCTGTCGGCGATCGCCACCGAGCAGCACGTCGAGGGCGGCTGGCAGTCCCTGTACGAGACCAACCGGGCCGTCGTGGGCGGCGATCCGGACCTGATCTTCCCCGGGCAGCGACTCACCCTGCGCGTGACCGCGGCACCGGCCGCGCCGCCCGCGCCGAACCCGGAGAAGCCGCCGCGCACGGCCGAACCCGTGAAGCCCGTGGCACCGGCGAAGCCCGCCGAGCAGGCCGGTAGGAAACCGGCCGAAAAACCTGCCGAGAAGCCCGCGGAAAAGCCCCAGGCCCCCTCAGGAGCCTTCAGCGCGCCGGTCGACGCGGGCCTGGGCACCGCCTACCACGTCGCGGGCTCGTCCTGGTCGAGCGGTTACCACACGGGCGTCGACTTCCCGGTGGCCACCGGCACCACCGTCAAGGCCGTCAGCAGCGGGCAGATCGTCTCAGCGGGCTGGGCCGGTGCGTACGGGTACCAGGTCGTCATCCGGCACGCCGACGGCCGGTACTCCCAGTACGCGCACCTCTCGGCGCTCTCGGTCAAAGCCGGCGCGGCGGTCACCGGCGGACAGCGGATCGGCCGTTCCGGCTCTACGGGCAACGTGACCGGGCCGCACCTGCACTTCGAGATGCGCACGGGACCCGGCTACGGCACCGACATCGACCCGCTGAAGTACCTGCGGGCCCACGGAGTGGCCATCTGAAACCGGGGCCGCGGCGGAAGCCGGGGTCTCGGCCACAGCCGGCGCCACAGCCGGCGCCGGTCCCGACGGGACGGGCACCCGCCCGTCCCGGGGCGCGAGGGTGAGCAGGACGAGCCCGGTCGCCGCCGCGGCCGCGCTCACCAGCGCCGCGGCGACGCCGACCGCCCCGTAGCGGAAGCCCTCGTCGAACAGCGCGATGCCGACCGCCGCCGCGACCACCGGGTTGGCCACCGTCACGGTGGCCAGCGGGGCGGTCAGCCCGGCGCCGCGGTAGGCCGCCTGCGACAGCAGCAGTCCGGTGGTGGCCAGCGCGGCGATCGCGGTCAGCTCCGGCCACAGGGTGACCAGCGCGTCCGGGGCGAAGCTCTCCGCCACAGCCTTCGTGAACACCGACGCCATCCCGAAGGCGGCCCCGGCCGCCGTGGCCAGCAGCACGCTGTGCGCGGTGACCCGCCGCACCCGGCGAGCGGCCAGGAACAGCACGGACACCAGGGCCCCGGTCGCCGCCAGGAGCATGCTCTGCTCCCCGCCCGACAGGGACTGCTCGGGCCGCCCGCCCCCGCCCGTCAGGGCCAGCAGCCCGGCCAGCCCGGCCGTGGCCAGGACGGCCCCGCGCCAGGCCGCGGCCCCCGCCCGACGCCGTACGAACACGGCCGCCATCGGGAGCGCGAAGACGATGGTGAGGGCCCCGAGCGGCTGCACCACGCTCAGCGGCCCGTACGCGAGCGCCACCACGTGCAGCAGGGCCCCGAGGCCGTTCAGCGCGATCGCGGCGTACCAGGCGGGCCGGCGCACCGGCGCGTAGGACCCGCCCGTCACACCGGACGCGACCCGCTCCTGGACGATCGCTCCGGCCGCATACGCCACGGCGGACACCAGGCACAGCAGGACCGAAAAGGCTAGGGCACTCATAAAAGTCACAATGCCCGAGTCGGGAGAGGTATTCCTCCCCCTAGAGGCGGGGACGGGTACGCCCTGGGGCGTACTCCGAACGCAGTAGCCGGGAGCGGGGGAGTGCGTTTGTCTTCCCGCGCGAGGGATCCGTACACTAGCCCTTTTGGGGACTTCCGCAGCCGGCGGACGCGGACGACTGATCAAGGAACGACAGCGGGTATGACGGTGACCGAAGACAGCCAGGAGCAGGGCCACGCCTTCGGGCCGGGTATCGACCCCGACCGCCTGGCCCTCTGCCTGAGCGTGCTCGACGAGCTCGACAAGATCGACGTCGACCACCCGGACGCGATCACCGTGCGCCGCGCCACCGCCGGTCTGTACCGGACGGTCAAGCAGCGCCGCCGTCAGGACCGCCGCGCCGCCAAGACGGCCAACGACAAGGCCGTCACCGAGGCGACCGCGACCGGCTCCGCCGAACGCATCGACGACGAGACCGAGGGCCTGCTGCCCTCCTCGGTCACGGAGGCCGGACGGATCGCCGGAATCCTCCAGCGACCTCGCTCCTGCTACGTCTGCAAGGCGCGCTACGTCGAGGTCGACTACTTCTACCACCAGCTCTGCCAGGACTGCGCCACCGTGAACCGGACCAAGCGGGAGGCCCGCGCCGACCTCACCGGCAAGCGCGCGCTGCTCACCGGCGGCCGCGCGAAGATCGGCATGTACATCGCGCTGCGGCTGCTGCGCGACGGCGCCCACACCACGATCACCACCCGCTTCCCCAAGGACGCCATCCGCCGCTTCAAGGCGATGGAGGACTCGGCGCACTGGATGCACCGCCTGGAGGTCGTGGGCATCGACCTGCGCGATCCGGCCCAGGCCGTGGAGCTCGCCGACCAGGTGGCCGCGGCCGGTCCGCTCGACATCCTGATCAACAACGCGACGCAGACCGTACGCCGCCTGCCGTCCGCCTACGCGGCGCTGGTCGAGGCGGAGGGCGCCCCGCTGCCGGCCGGCGAGCTTCCCGCCCACCACGTCATCGGCGCCTTCAACTCCGGCGCGGTCGACGGCCTGGCGGCCCTGCCCATCGGCGTGAGCGGGCTCGAGGCGCAGAAGGTCGCCGACCTGGCCCTGGTCGCGGGCAATGCCAGCCTGGAGCGGCACCTCGCCGGAACCGCCATCGACGCGGGCGGCCTGCTGCCCGATGTCGTCGACAGCAACACCTGGGTGCAGACCATCGACCAGATCTCCCCGGTGGAGCTGCTCGAGACCCAGCTGTGCAACTACACCTCGCCGTTCATCCTGATCAGCGCGCTCCGGCCTGCCATGGCCGAGGCGGCCCGGAAGTCGGACGGCGGGCGGGCGTACATCGTGAACGTATCCGCGATGGAGGGCGTCTTCAGCCGCGGCTACAAGGGTGCGGGACACCCGAACACCAACGCGGCCAAGGCCGCCATGAACATGGTGACGCGGACCAGCGGCCAGGAGATGTTCCAGACCGACCGGATCCTGATGACCTCGGTCGACACGGGCTGGATCACCGACGAGCGCCCGCACTTCGACAAGCTCCGCCTCGCCGAGGAGGGCTTCCACGCCCCCCTCGACCTGGTCGACGGCGCGGCCCGGGTCTACGACCCGATCGTCCGCGGCGAGCTCGGCGAGGACCTGTACGGCGTCTTCCTCAAGGACTACGCACCCGCCAACTGGTAGGCCGCACGTCTTCGCGGTCGCCCCGCGTCAACCGAGCGCCCCCGGTCCCTCTCCCAAGAGCGGCCGGGGGCGTTCCGCGTTCAGGCCGTGCGGCCGTAGGCCCCCGCCGCGACCAGTTCCAGCACCGGGCGCCAGTCCTCCAGCACGCCCGCGTCCGGGCCTGCGGAGCGGCCCGCTTCGGCCGCGTGACCGAGGGACTCCGCGTCGGGGTCGGGCCCGGGGGCCGGTGCGCCGGGCCCGTGGAGCCGTAGGAGCCGGGCCACCCGCTCGCCCAGCAGGGGGCGGATCGTCTCCGCCGGGTGGTCGATCAGCAGCCCCGCGACCTGCAGTTCCTTGTCGAAGGGGTGCGAACGGCGCAGCAGCGCGGCGACCCGCAGGCCATGGCCGTCGCCGTGCCCGTTCCGCAGCAGGTCCATCAGTTCCCCGACGCTTCCGACGACCACCGGCACCTCGGACTTCGCCACTGTCGTTCCTTCCGTCGCCCGACCGTGTATCACCCGTATGGCGCCGTCGAGCAGATCAGCCGTATGCGACGCGCCGACGTGCAAGGTGATGAACTCGTGGCGAAAGCAAGCTGTCCGGAGTGGATTTTACTATTCCATCGAGCGGGGGTGCGCTCATATGTGTACTCTGATCGCCATGAGAGCCCCACACGGGCCCTCGCTCCACCAAGGCGCCACCGCGTCCGGAAACCTTCTCTTCCCGCACCGGCGCGCGGTTCGCCCGCCGGGTTACGCGACACAAAGGAGTGCGCGGTGACACCAGAACTGACGACCACAGACCAGGCGCCCAGGGAACGGACGGGGTCGCGGAGCAGCAAGCGCCCCGAGACGCTCGGCAACCTGGAGGTCTGGGCCCGGTCCGCTCCCATCCGCCTCGCCGGCTACGAGGACGACCTCGCGGAGCCGCACATCCTGCCCGGCATCGACTAGACGCGTACGGTGAGGTCCGCCCGTCGCCCCGGGGTGATTGCCCGGGACGGCGGGCGGCGGCGTGCGGTGGTCAGTGCTTCACCCTGAGACGCCCCTGAGGCTCCCCTGATATCGCGATGTCTCCCGGCTCCTGACGGACCGCCAGGGGTCGCCCGTGAGGTCCTCGACCACGCCCGACGGGGCCCGTAAGTTCCCGCGACCGGTACGCCGTGGGCGTCATCGCTGTGGGCGATCAAGGGTTCCGCGCACCACCGGTCCGGGGCAGGCTGACCTGCATGAAGCTACTGATGCTGGGTGGAACCGAATTCGTCGGGCGCGCGATCACCGAAGACGCCCTGGACCGCGGCTGGGACGTCACGGTCTTCCACCGCGGGCACCACGCGCCCCCGCCCGGCACCACGGCCGTGCACGGGGACCGCACCGCCCCCGGAGGCCTGGACGCCCTCGCCGAAGGGGAGTGGGACCTCGTCGTCGACACCTGGGGCGGCGCCCCCACCGCCGTGCGCGACAGCGCCCGCCTGCTGGCCGGCCGTGTCGGACGGTACGTGTACATATCCAGCCGGTCCGTGCACGCCTACCCCGCCCCCGCGTGCATGGGCGAGGACGGCCCGCTCGTCGACGGCTCGCCCGACGCGGACTCCGTCGCCTACGCCGAGGACAAGCGCGGCGCCGAGATCGCAGCCGTGGACGCCTTCGGCGACCGTGCCCTGTTGGTCCGCGCCGGGCTCATCCTCGGCCCGTACGAGAACGTGGGCCGGCTGCCCTGGTGGCTGAACCGCACGGCGCGCGGCGGCCCGCTGCCCGCCCCCGGGCCGAGTGACCTCCCGCTCCAGTACGTGGACGTGCGCGATCTCGCGCACTGGACCCTGGACGCCGCCGAGGCCGGGCACGGCGGCCCCTACAACCTGGTCTCCCCGACCGGCCACGCCACGATGGGCAGCTTCCTGGAAGCCTGCGCGAAGGTGACCGGCGGCGGCGTCGAGCTCCGCTGGACCGATCCGTCCCGGATCGAGGAGGCGGGCGTACAGCCCTGGACCGAACTGCCGGCCTGGGTGCCCGAGGGCGAGATGCACGACTACATGTACGGCGCGGACGTGACCAAGGCGCTCGCGGCGGGCCTGAAGTGCCGCCCGGTCGAGGAGACCGTCGCCGACACCTGGGCCTGGCTCCAGGAGCTCGGTGGGGTCGCCCCGCAGCGCCCCGACCGGCCCTCCCCGGGCATGAGCGCGGAACAGGAGGCGGCGCTCCTGGGCCCCTGACCGGCCCACGCCCCGGACGAGCGCAACGGCAAGACAACCGCCCGGGCAACGACCCCTCCCCCTCGCCCCGTTGTCCCGGCGCCCCGGGGTGATCCGGGGCAGGGGAACAAGGCCTGGCGCGCCGGTTTCTAGCGGCCGTCACGGCCGGTGTGCTCCAGCCGTGTCGGGGGCAGGTATTCCCGCACGAAGGTGCGGTGCCACCACGCACCCGTCTCGCGCAGCTCCCGCCACGTGGTGAACCGGTAGCGGTACAGCCGCGCCCGGACGTAGCGCGGCGGCTCGTCCGGGAAGGGGTTGTGGCGGAGCAGCTTCAGGGTGTCCCGGTCGCCCGACAGCAGCCGCTCCACGAACGGCCCGAACCAGTCGCGGGCGTAGCCGGGGGAGAGCGCCGCGAACCACATGAGCCAGTCGAGGCGCAGGTGGTACGGGGCGAACTGGCGCGGGATCCGGCGGACGTCACCCGGCTTGCCCCTGAATCCGTACTCCCGCCACGCGCCGTCCTCCCGGGGCTGCCGGTCCGCGGTGCCCTCCACCACCACCTCCTCGCGGATCCGGCCCACCGTGCCGAACGCCCCGTAGGTGTTGACCAGGTGGAGGGGGTCGAAGGACCGGTTCATGACCTGGCCGCGCGAGACCATGTTGGCCGCCGGATGCCGGCTCAGCACGAGCACCAGCGCGGTGAGCGCGCACACCAGCACCACGTACCAGAGCGGCCCCTGCCGGGAGGCGGCCGGCGGCGGGCCGTCCGCGAGTGCGCTGAAGTCGAAGGCGGGCAGGGCCGCCGTGATCGTGATCCAGTTCAGCCAGGCGAAGTTCCCCGAGACCACCAGCCACAGCTGGGTCGCCACGATGATCCCGGCGGCGTACGAGGCCACCGGCTGCGGGGTGAACAGCAGGACGGGCACGACCAGTTGGGTCACGTGGTTGGCGGCGCACTCCACCCGGTGCAGCGGCTTCGGCAGATGGTGGAAGAACCAGCTCAGCGGGCCGGGCATCGGCTGCGTCTCGTGATGGAAGTACAGGCAGGTGAGCCGCCGCCAGCAGGGGTCGCCCCGCATCTTGATGAGCCCCGCGCCGAACTCCACCCGGAAGACCACCCAGCGCAGCAGCCACAGCACCAGCACCGGCGGCCCGGCCCGCGCGTTGCCGAGGAAGACGGCCAGGAAGCCGACCTCCAACAGCAGGGACTCCCAGCCGAAGGAGTACCAGGTCTGCCCGACGTTCACGATCGACAGGTACAGCAGCCACAGCAGCGCCCACATCGCCATCGCCGCGCCCAGCGGCACCGCGTCCCCCGCCCCCGCGGCGAGCGCCGCCGCCAGGGCCGCTCCCGTCCAGGCGCAGGAGGCGAAGAACCGGTCGGAATAGTGCAGGTGGAACAGGCTCGGGGCGCGCCGGAAGGGCACGTACCGCAGGTGGCGCGGCACGGGCAGCATGCCGTGCGCCCCGATCAGTGCCCGGAACTGCAGGGCGGCCCCGGCGAAGGCGACGAGGTAGACACCGGCCAGGGCCCGCTGGAAGATCAGCCGTCCCAGCCAGTATCCGGGCGCCGTGAACCAGTCCATCCCCTCCAGTATCGGGCCGGCCGGGCGCCCGTGGCGAGCCGCCGCACGTACCGCCCGAGCCGCCGGGCGTAGGCCTGCTGGAGGAGGGGTACGACCGGGCCCGCCAGGCGGGTGTACCAGCTTGCCGGGCGGCTGAAGGCGGTCACCTCGAACCACACCGAGCCGTCGGCCTCCATGTCCACCACGAAGGACTCCTCGCCGCACTCGGGATGTCCGCTCAGCGTCCCGTACGCGAAACCGGTCCGCCGGGGCCCGTACGCGGTCCAGATCACCTCGCACGGGGCGTCGATCCGCGCCGGGCCGATCCCGATCCCGACCACGACCCGGTCGCCGGGCCGGACGGGGAGCGCTCCGGCCGCGACGAGCATCCCCGAGGCGCGGTGCGCGCGGAAGGTGGTGACGGCGGCCCCGGCGGCGTCCAGCGCCGCCTGCCCGTGCCCGATCCGGGTGCGGTGGTGGGTGAAGTTGTACCCGGCTGGCAGCGGCCGCCGGGCCGTGGCGCCCCGGTCGGGGTAGTTGAAGGTGCTGCGGGCTTCGCTGATCAGGCGGGTCATGCCGGGATCTCCGTTCGGTGGGGCAGGGCGGCGGGTGCCGGCGCAGGTGCGGGCGGAGCGACCGATGTGGTCAGGCGGCGCCAGGCCAGAAGTGAGCAGAGGCCGAAGCCGAGGGCGTTGCCGAGGCCGTGGGTCGCGGCCATCCAGGTCAGGGTGGGGTGCACGATCCCGGTGGCCTCGCCGAGCGCCCACCACAGGGCGAGCAGCATGGTGGCCACCAGAACGACCGCCGAGCACGCGAGCAGCGCACCGGTGATCCGGTCCCGGCCGCGGGCCCCGGGGCGGACCTCCCGCCAGGTCAGCAGGGCCACCGCCCACATGCCGCCGGTCAGCGTCACCGCGCCCACCAGCTCGGCCCAGTCGTCGATGAAGTAGCCGAGGAGCACGAGCGCGGTCCCGGCCGGGACGCTGTACGCCGCCCAGCGCGCGAGGGCTCCGGCGGGGGAGGCCCGGCACACCAGACCGGCGACCAGGGCCGCGGTGAAACCGGCGAAGTGGAAGTGCGGCACGGTCAGGGCCAGGACGTCGAGGTCGAAGCCGAAGAGCCGGTGTCCGGCGCGTTCGGCGACCAGGGCGGTCCCGGCGACCGAGGGCGCCACCAGTGCGGTGAGCACGGCCACCTCGGCGGGGCCGGGACCCCGCCCGGCCGCACCGGTTCGGGTCAGGCTCCGCGCCGACCGGGCCGACGCCCGTACCGCCGGAACCGCGGCCCGTACCGCCCGTACCGCGGCCCGTACCGCCGGAACCGCGCCCCGTACCGCCAGGGCCAGCGTGGCCGCCGCGTAGACCGTCGCGAGCACCGTGGCCGGGGCTCCGCGGGGCAGCCACAGGCAGACCGCGCCGGGGGCCGCGAACAGCGGCCAGAGCCGGGCCGTCCGCCCGAACCGGACCGGATCGATCAGGCGCAGGCCGGCCGGGACGACGTAGAGCATGCCCAAGGTGACGATCAGATTCACCAGTACGGTCACCGCGGATCCCCCTCCGGGAACGAACGCCTTGAACGCGTTCAACTCACAGTCGTGAGCCTAGACGCTCTCTTGAACATGTTCAAGAGAGCGTCGGGGGCGCGATCTCCGGTTGCGGGCACCCCGTACATACGGCAGACAAGAGGGAGCAACCGGGGCGAAAAGGGAGATGCAACGTGTACGCACCGACACCCCGTCAGGCGCCGCGTCGTCACGCACCGGCCCGTGCGGCCCTCTTCACCGTCCTCGGACTCCTCGCCGCGGCCTGCGGGGCCGCCGGCGACGAGGGACGGACCAAGGGCCCCGCCGCCGAGAGCCAGGACGTCCACCTCCAGCCCGTGGCCTCGGCAGGCCCCGACCCCTTCACCACCTCCTCCGCCACCGCCGAATCGGCCCCCGTCCAGCCCCCGCTGCCCAACGCGACCGGCCAGGGCATCCGCACCGTCAACGCGGCCACCCCCGGCCTGTACGGCGGAACCCAGCGGCTCGGCAGCTGCGACGTGGAGGCGCAGGTCCAGTCCCTGACCGACGACGACGCCAAGGCACGCGCCTTCGCCGAGGCCTCCCAGGTGGAGCAGGAGAAGATCCCCGACTTCCTGCGCGGCCTCACCCCCGTCGTGCTGCGCGCCGACACCCGGGTGACCAACCACGGCTTCGTCGGCGGCAGCCCCAACGCCTTCCAGTCCGTCCTCCAGGCCGGCACCGCCGTCCTCGTCGACGACCACGGAATGCCCCGCGTCCGCTGCGCCTGCGGGAACCCGCTGCTCGCTCCGCGCGCCGCCAAGGGCGCACCGGTGCTCAAGGGAGAACCCTGGAGCGGCTACCAGCCCGCTCAGGTCGTGGTCATCGAGCCGACCATGCAGGTGATCAACAACCTGGTCATCGTCAACATCGCCGACAACACCTGGATCGAGCGCACGGCCGGAGACGACGGAGCCCAGGACCGCACCCCGCAGACGCCGCCCCCGTTCGACCCGGCCGACGGGATCCCCACCGGGCCCGCGACCCCGCCCGGCACCTCGCCGACCGACCCGTGCCGGACCCCGGAGAGCAACAGCCTCGCCCGCACCGAGCCGCCCACCGGCCCGCCCGCCCCCGGCCGCAGCCCCGCCCCGAACGCGTCCGACTGCCCGCCGAGCGCCCCGCAGACGGCTCCCCAGACCCCCAACACCCCGACGGCCCCCGACCAGCCCTCGAACGGCATCCCCTCCGGCCCGCCCACGGCCCCGCCGCCTGCCACCGACCAGCCCTCCGACGTACCCACCGACCTCCCCTCCGACCTGCCCGGGCAGGCTCCGAGCGACCCGGGGACCCTGGTGGGCCCCGACGGGGCGTCGCCGCTGCCGAGCGATCCGTACGCGGACCCGTACGCGGACCCGTACGCGAACCCCGACGCGGACCCGTACGCCGACCCCTACTCCGTCCCCGAGCAGCAGCCCTCGGCCCCGTACGACGGCCAGTACCTGGAGAGCGCCTGACCGGCCCGTGTGTCATGGTGGACCGGTGCCGACCGCCGTATCACTGCCGGAGGACTGGCCCGCACATCCGGACCGGTCGCTCTCGCTGAACCGCATGGGCAGTTTCGACTGGGACCTGGTCACCGGTCTCATGCACATGGACTCGGCAGCCCTCGAGGTCTTCGACACGACCCCCGAGGAGTACGACGGCCGGCCCGGGTCCCTCTCGCCGCGCGTCCCGCCCTCCGAGGGTGCCCGCCTCGACGCACTGGTCTCCTCGGCCCTCAAGAGCGGGGTCGACAGCTACGGCGCCTACTTCCGCATCCGCTGCCACGACGGCACGCTGCGCTGGACGCACACCCAGGGCCGGGTCATGCGCGGCGCGGACGGCCGCCCGTTCCGGATCATCGGCATCGTCCGCGACGCCACCGAGGAGCTCAGTCATTCGGCGGAGCGGCTCGGGCTGGACGAGGAGCGGCGCCGCCAGACGTCCGTGGTCGAGAGCACCACCGCAGCACTGGCGCACGCCCGGACCGTTCAGGACGTCATCGACGCGCTCGGCGACGCCCACGGCCTGGAACGGCTCGGTTCCATGGGCATGGTGATGGGACTGGTCGAAGCCGGCCGGATCCACCTCGTCGCCGAGGGCCCCGCGGGCAGCTTCGTTCCCGGGACCCGCTACACCCGCATCGACGAGCAGTACCCGATGAGCGAGGTGGTGCGCTCGCTCCAGCCGCGGTTCCTGGACTCCGCGGCCGAGTTCGCCGCCGGGTACCCCGGGCTCTGGGCGAAGATCTCGTCCATGCACATCTCGGCGGCCGCCTACCTGCCGCTGATCGCCCAGGCCCGCCCGATCGGCGCGATCGGCCTGCTCTACCAGGACAAGGACGGCTTCAGCCAGGAGGAGCGGAACCTGCTCGTCGCGCTCGGCAGCAGCATCGCCCAGAGCCTCCAGCGGGCGATGCTGCTGGAGCAGGAGCACGATCTGGCGGAAGGGCTCCAGCAGGCGATGCTGCCGCGCCGGATCCCCTCGGTGCCGGGCGCCGAGATCGCCGTACGGTACCGCTCGGCCAAGATGGGCCAGGACATCGGCGGCGACTGGTACGACGTCATCCCGCTGCCCGGCGGCCGGGTCGGCGCGGTCATCGGCGACGTCCAGGGCCACGACACCCACGCCGCCGCGGTCATGGGCCAGCTGCGGATCGTGCTGCGCGCCTACGCCGCCGAAGGGCACTCGCCGGCCACCGTCATGGCCCGGGCCTCCGTCTTCCTGCACGAGCTGGACACCGACCGCTTCGCCACGTGCACGTACGCCGAGGCCGACCTCTCGACCGGGGTGCTGCAACTGGTCCGGGCCGGCCACATCGACCCCCTGCTGCGCACCCGGGACGGGGGCTGCGAACGCCTCGAACTGGAGGGCGGGATGCCGCTGGGGCTGTCCGCGGAGTTCGGGCTGCTGGAGTATCCGGTGACCACGGTCGAGCTGGGACCGGGGGAAACGCTTCTGCTGTGCACGGACGGCCTGGTGGAGCAGCCCGGAGCCGACCTCGACGACGGTGTCCGGCTCCTCGCCTCCCTCGTCCGCACCGGACCGGCCGACCTGGCCCTGCTCGCCGACCGGCTGTGCGAGGTCGTGGACGACCGGGGCGGCGACGACGACATGGCGCTGCTGCTGCTCCGTCGCGAGGCCGAGGAGGCCCAGCAGGCCGGCGGCAGGCTCCAGCAACACGTGGCGCCCGGCGATCCGGAGGCCCTCGTATCGGCCCGCCACATGATCGGCGCGGCGGTGCGGGCGTGGGGCGCACGGGACCGGGCGGACGAGATCGAGCTGGTCGCCGACGAGCTCATCGTCAACGCCCTCATGCACACCGACGGTCCCGCCATCGTGACGCTGCGGGTCCTGACCGGCCCCGAACGCCGCCTCCGCGTGGAGGTCGAGGACCGCTCCAGCGCCCTGCCCCGACGCAGGGAGGCGGGCGACTCCGGGGTCTCGGGACGCGGTCTGATGCTGGTGGACCGGCTGGCGGACGTCTGGGGCGTGGAATCGCGGGGGAGCGGCAAGTGCGTGTGGTGCGAGTTCACGATGCCGTGAGCCACCGGCCGCCAGCCACCAGCCGCTGCTGCCTCAGCGGAACTCGTGCACCACCTGGATCGCGCCGACGATGTGCGCGTTGAAGTCGTCCAACTCCTCGGCCGGAACCCACAGCTCGAGGATCGTTCGTCCCCCGGCCTGCTGGACGGGGTACCGGCTCAGGAACTCGGACTCGACCTCGAATCGGGTGACGAAGCCGACGCCGCTGTGCTTCACGTTCCAGTCCCTCGCGATCTTGATCGCGTAGTCCTCGTTGAGGACCGGGTAGAAGATCGGCTGCTCGGGAAGCCGAGGCGGCCAAGCGCGCCAGTTCAGCTCGCGGACCAGGTCCAGCTCCTTGGGGCCGGTGGGGCGCCACAGGGTCGTCGTTGCTCGCCGGCCGGTCATGTGAATCGCCTTCTGGACGTCGGAGGCCGCTGTTACGGCTGGTCGGAGACCGGACAGTACCGGCGCCGGGGACCCGACAGCCACACGGTTTCCGCACCGGGAGGTCCACGGCTCGCGCTTCGCGCGGCGGCGCGGCAGGCTGGGGGCATGCCCGAGCTGCCCGAAGTCGAGGCCCTGAGGGAGTTCCTCGACGAACACCTCGCCGGGCGGGTGGTCGAGCGCGTCCTCCCGCTCGCGGTGAGCGTGCTCAAGACGTACGACCCGCCCCTGACCGCACTCGAAGGGCAGCGGGCCGGGGCCACGGCCAGGTACGGCAAGTTCCTCGCCCTGCGCATCGGCGAACTGCACCTCGTCACCCACCTCGCCCGGGCCGGCTGGCTGCGCTGGATCGACACCGTTCCCGACCGGCCGCCGCGCCCCGGCAAGGGGCCGCTCGCGCTGCGCCTCGTCCTGGAGGGCGGCGGCGGGTTCGACCTCACCGAGGCGGGGACCCAGAAGCGGCTCGCCGTGTACGTGGTCCGCGATCCGCAGGAGGTCCCGGGCATCGCCCGGCTCGGCCCGGACCCGCTCGCCGAGGCCTTCGACCGCGAGGCCTTCGGTGTGCTGCTCGCCGGGGAACGGCGGCAGATCAAGGGGGTGTTGCGCGACCAGAGCGTCATCGCGGGGATCGGCAACGCCTACAGCGACGAGATCCTCCACCACGCCAAGGTCTCGCCCTTCAAACTGGCGGCCTCCTTCGACGAGGCGCAGGTGGACCAGCTGTACGCGGCCGTCGAGGAGACCCTGCGCACGGCCGTCGAGCGGGCGCACGGGGTGGCCGCCGGACGGCTCAAGGCCGAGAAGAAGAGCGGGATGCGGGTCCACGGCCGCGCGGGCGAGCCCTGCCCGGTGTGCGGGGACACCGTCCGGTCGGTCTCCTTCGCCGACTCCTCGCTCCAGTACTGCGCGACCTGCCAGACCGGAGGGAAACCGCTCGCCGACCGGAGGCTGTCGAAGCTGCTGAAGTAGGCCCGGGGGCCTGCCGGGGACGGGCCCGGCCGGCCCGACTCCGGTTAGACTCCGGCCCATGCCCGAGGAGCAGCAGCCGCAGCCGCCCCGGCGGGAGGTCGTCACCGGGGTCCCGCGCGGCAGCCGCAGGACGCCCCCCGCACACACGCCGGCCCGGTCCGAGATCTCCGAGCAGACCACCCTGGGCGCCACCTACGTACGGGCCCTCATGCGCAGCCAACTGCGCGCCGGACTCGCCGCCCTGGCCGCGCTCGTCCTCCTGGTGGGCCTGCTGCCGCTGCTGTTCCTGCTCCCGCGGGTCGCGTCGGGCCCGCTGGTCTGGGTCGCGCTCGGGGTGCTGGTGTACCCGGTGCTGTGGTGCGTCGCCCGGGCGTACGTGATCCGGGCCGAGCGCAACGAGGCCGATTTCACCGGGCTGGTCACCGACCCGACGGAGCCGCCGGGACCACGCCGGCCGGAGTAGCGGCTCGGCGTGGCGGGCCGGCGCAGCGAGCCGGGCGCGCCACTGCGGGCCGCTCACGCTCAGAACAGGTGCATTGCCAAATGGCCCAACGGCAGGCCGAGTTGCCAAGCCGGGGTCCAGACCCTGGCGTTCTCGTCCAGGCCCGGCGGGGTGTCGGCGTGACCGTGGCGTCCCGGGTCGAGGTTGGTGGCGAACAGCTCCGTGTGGTCCAGCCAGCGCCAGGCGGCCCGGGCCAGTTCCAGGTCGGGGTCCTCGCCCCGGCCGCGCTCGCGGGCCTCCTCGCCCAGCGCGAGGAACCGGGTGTGGACCCAGTCGCGCCAGGGGTGACCGTACGCCGTCAGCGACATCCACTCGTCGAGCTGCGAGACGACCCGGATCCCGGAGAGTTCGCCGGCGGCGTCCGAGAGGTAGATGGTCAGCGCGAGCGTGTCGCGTCCGGCGCGGAACTCCAGGGTGCTGACCGGGATCAGCCGGCCCGTGCGCAGCAGTTCGTCGGCGATGTACTCCGCGTAGAGCCATGCCATGGGCACCGCGAGCCCACCGTCACTGGTGCCGTTCGTACCCTCGGGCTGCACCGTTCCACCTTCTCCCGCATGCGTAGAGTCTTCCCACCGTCAGCGTCGAGCCTTCCTTGCGCGGCTCGCGGAGCGGGGGATGTTTACTCAACTTGAACGCTCCGGTGCCGGTTTCGATGCGGTTCGTGTCCGCTTCGCGGGTGTTCAGGCCATTCTTTGACGCATTCGCCGCACCTCGGGCCGCAGCGCCTCCCCCCGGGGGAGGCCGGTCAGACCGTGGCGATCACGGCGTAGCGCTCGTCGGTCACCGCGCGTCCCCACAAGGCCGCGTTGTCCCCGAGGGGCTCGACGCGCAGGGCGGTCACGAGCGGGCGTACGGCGGCGGCGAGTTCGTCGGCGCCGACGCCGCCCGCCCAGGGCAGGGTCTCCGCACCGGGTACGTACGGTGCTGCGCTCGCGCCGGACTCGCGCCAGCGGCCCTCGACGAGGACGAGGGTGCCGCCGGGGCGCAGCCGGCCGATCCAGTCGCCGAGCGCGGCCCCGGGGGAGGCCAGGGTCCACACCAGGTGGCGGGAGAGCAGGACGTCGAACCGCTGGTCTCCGGTGGGCACGGCGGCGGCGTCGCCGACCAGGAACCGGCCGGTCAGGCCGGCGGCGGCCAGTTTCGCCCGAGCGTGCCCGACCATCTGCGGGGAGAGGTCCACGCCGGTGACCCGGTGCCCGGCTTCGGCTGCCAGCAGGGACAGCGACCCGGTGCCGCAGCCCACGTCGAGGACGTCGAGCGGTCCGGCCGGCAGCCAGGAGCCGAGGAGGTCCGCCCAGGCGTCACGGGTCTCCGGGGCCCGCAGGCCGTGGTCCGGCTCCTCGTCGAACCGGGACGCGGCCGTGTCCCAGTAGGCGGTGATGGCAGCGGTGTTCGTGGAGTTCGGCATCTCGCGAGTCTCCCAGCGGGCACTGACAACGGAGCGGGCACTGACAGCGCAGCCGGCGCTGACAACGCTCCCGGCGCTGACAACACCCCAGGACACCGGCCCGCCCTCAGGCGCCGAGTCCGTACCCGTAGCCCTGGAGGCCCTTCCGCAGGGCGC
Source organism: Streptomyces sp. NPDC058289 (assembly GCF_042880975.1). NCBI lineage: Bacteria > Bacillati > Actinomycetota > Actinomycetes > Kitasatosporales > Streptomycetaceae > Streptomyces > Streptomyces sp. NPDC058289. The sequence continues at coordinate 9,467 of NZ_JBHVYI010000006.1, read as the reverse complement.
GCAGGGCGTAGTACGTACGGGATTTGACCGTCCCCGCCGGAATGCCGAGCTCGGCCGCGGCCTCGGCCACCGAGCGGTCCTGGAAGTAGACCTGCACCAGCACGTCCCGGTGCTCCGGCCCCAGTGATCCCACGGCCCGTCGTACGTCTATGGCCGTCACCGAGCCCGCCACCGCGTCCCCCGGCGCGGGTGCCTGGTCCAGCCCCTCCGGGTCCACCTCCAGGGGCCTGGACAGGCGCGCCCGCCGGGCGTCGATGGCGAGCCGCCGGGCCACCGTGAACAGCCAGGGCCGCAGGGACTCGTAGGAGGTGCCCAGGACCTCCGGGTGCTGCCAGAGCCGCAGGAGCGTCTCCTGTACGAGGTCCTCCGCGCGCTGGGCGTCCCCGGCCGTGAGGCCCAGCAGAAAACCGAACAGGGCCCGTCCGTGTTCGCGCTGGAGTTCGGCCAGCGCCTCGGGGTCGGTGCGTCGGAGGGTGGGGGCAAGGGGCACGGGAGGCTCCTTCCGGGGGTCGGTGCGGGGGGCGGTCGGGGTCGACGGATCCACCCTGACCTGCACCGGGCCGCCCGGGAACCGTCCCGTCCGGACGGTGCGCCCAAGTACCCGGGTCGTCCGGTGGGCGGCCGCGCGGGGCGGTGAACGGTCGAACGGCACGCCGAACGGCCATTGGAGTGAGTGCGCGGCCGGCCGACGGAGCCGTTTCTTGACTTCAGGCGTCTCTTTCTATGGATTGACTGAAGATCAGGTAGTCGTATAAATCGAGCTCATCAAGGAGAGCCGGGACAGATGACCGCGCGCACCCGCCACGCCCTCGCACTCCTGACCGCCGTCGTACTGTCGGCCGTAGCCGGCTGCTCCGCCGGCGGGGACCCCGCGCCGGCCCGCCTGGCCGGCTCCCCGTCCGCCCAAGTGCCCTCGGGCGCTCCCGGATCCACCACGGCCCCCGCCGCGAAGGGCTTCACCCTGGTCGCGAGCGGCGACGTGCTGCCCCACGAGTCGGTCATCCGGCGGGCGGCCTCCGACGCGGCGGACGGTGACGGCCACGACTTCCGGCCGATGTTCTCCGCGGTCAAACCGATCGTCTCGGCCGCCGACCTGGCCCTCTGCCACATGGAGACCATCTACGGTCCGGACGGCGGCCCGTTCACCGGCTACCCCGCCTTCCAGTCCCCTCCCGAGGTCGCCGACGGCCTCAAGGACGCCGGGTACGACGGCTGTTCCACGGCCTCGAACCACACCCTCGACGGCGGCGGCGCCGGTCTGAAGCGCACCCTCGACCGGTTCGACAAGGTCGGTCTGAAGCACGCGGGTTCGGCCCGTACGGAGGCCGAGGCGGGCACCGTGACGATGTACTCCGCGGGCTCCGCGAAGGTCGCGCACCTCGCGTACACGTACGACACCAACGGCTACCCGATGCCCGAGGGCCAGCCCTGGGCGGTCAACCTGATGGAGCAGGAGAAGATCGTCGCGGACTCCCGGGCGGCCCGTAAGGCGGGCGCCGACGTGGTCCTCGTCAGCCTCCACTGGGGCACGGAATGGCAGACCGAACCGGACGAGAAGCAGCTCGCGCTCGGCAAGGCGCTGACCGCCTCGCAGACCGGCGGCCGCCCCGACGTGGACATGATCCTCGGCACGCACGCCCACATCCCGCAGGCGTACGAGAAGGTCAACGGGACCTGGATCGTCTACGGCATGGGCGACCAGGTCGCCGGCGAGATGTTCAACTACAGCGGCGCCCGCGACATGCGCGGCAACTACGGCTCCATCGGCCGCTTCACCTTCGCCCCGCCGGCCGCCCCCGGGCAGCGCTGGCAGGTCACCAAGGCCGAGTTCGTCCCGCAGATGATGGACCTCGGAGCGGGCCGGGTCGTCAACCTCCCGGCCGCCCTCGCCCAGTCACCGGGCCGCGAGTCCACCCAGGATTACGAGAACGCCCGCGACGAGATCAGCGAGGCCGTCCTCAGCCGCGGCGCGGCCAAGGACGGACTGACGATGGCGAAGTAGGCAGCCGCCCGGCCTTGGCCCGAAGAGCCGTCAGACGGCGGCGTTCGGGCCCTGGGCGGCCTTGACGCCCTGGAGCGCGGTCAGCTTGCGCACGAAGAGGACGGCCAGAACGGCGGCCACGACCATGGTCAGGTCCGCCGCCATGCCGAAGACGCAGGCGTCGCGGACCGCTTCGGCGCCTATCGCGTTCGCGTACTTCCACGCGGAGATCCGGCCGAGGACCTGGCCGCCCGCGAACGCCAGCCACCACGCGACCACCGGGGCGCCCGAAACCTGGCGGTACGAGCCGTCGGGGGCGAACTGCGTGCTGGCGTCCCAGGTCTCCCGCGCCGTCCGGTACGGGAAGAAGAGGTTCGCGATCGGGACGAACCACCCGCCGATGGCCCAGCCGGCGGACTGGCTGAAGCCGTCGGGGCGGAACACCTCGGCATTGCAGCGGACCCGGTGGAACCACATGATGAAGACCACGACCGTTGCCAGCATCGTGACGGACTGGGCGAATCCGACCAGGGTGTTGAGGGAGTCGGTCAGGGCGATCTCGTCGTGCTGGGTACCCGGCGGATCGGTGAGCACCGCCTTCATCTGCTGCCACCTGGTCAGCTGCGCCCCGACCGAGAGCAGATCGACGACCCCACCCACGGCGAGCAGGACGGTCGCGGCCGTCGCCGGCCCCTGCGGGGAGCGCAGCGTCCGGACGGGCGGGGACGGCGGAAACGGCGACGGCGACGGACCGGGCGCGATCGAGGACATGACGGAGTACCCCCCACGGGAACATGGACGACGACGTGTGACAGGGAAGCGGGCCGGCCGACAGGCCGCCCGAGCTGCCCGAACATACGTCAGTCCCGAGCCCCCCGTCTACGGTGATCAGATTGCGTGGGCAAACAGCCGCCAGGGGGCAGGGTGGTGCCGGGAAAACCGCGACGGCCGACCGCTACGGAACCACGGTGACCGGCCAGCGCCCCGCCTTCACCAGGCGGATCGCCACCGAGCCCACGATCCGGTGTCCGGCCTGCTCCGAGGCCCCGACCACCACCGCGTCCGCCATCAGCTCCTCCGCCGCGCTCACCAGCCCGGCGTACGCGTCCCCGCGGAAGGTGTGGAACTGCCAGCGGACGTCGTAGACGCCCTTCAGCCGCTCCGCGGACTCCCGGATCTCGGCCACCAGCCCCTCCGCGATCTCCTCGGTGGCCTCCGACACCGGAGCCCCCAGCGAGGCCCCGGCCGGCATCACCGGCTGGACGTACACCAGCGCCAGCAGCGCGTTCTGCCGCCGGGCCAGCCCCGCCGCGTAGGCGGCCGCGCGGAGCGAGGACTGCGACCCGTCCACTCCGGCGAGGATCACCTTCGGACCGTCCGTACCGCGCTCGAATCCCGTACCCACGTGCTCCGTCACCCTTCAAAGGCTAGACCCGCTCACCGCGCGGAGGGGCGCGGCCCTCCCTACAGTGCGAACCATGAGTGCCACCGTGGAGGAGACGCGCGGGACGCGCGGCAGCCGCAGCCGCTTCCTGAACCGGGTGCCCGATGCCTTCGGAGCGTTCTTCGGCACGCTCGGGCTGTTCTGCGCCCTGCTGGCGCTCTCCCCGACGCTGCGCCGCCTGCTGCGGCCGGTCGTGCGCTTCCTCGACGCCATCGTCGTGCCGGTCAGCGCCAACCTCGCCTACGCCGTGTTCCTCTTCCTCCTCGCCGCCGCACTCGGCATGCGCAAGAAGGTCGCCTGGTGGATCGTCGTCACCTATTTGGCCCTACTGGTCCTGGTCGACGTGCTGACCGTGGCCGAAGAGGACTACTGGGTGGGCTTCTCCTCCATGGCCCTCGCGGTCGCCGCCCTCGCGATCCTGATCGCCGCGCGCAAGGAGTTCAACGCCGCCTCCCGGCCCGGGGCCCTGTGGCGGGCCATGCTCGTGCTCGGCCTCGGCCTGCTCGCGGCCGTCTTCCTCGGCTGGGGCCTGGTCGCGCTGTTCCCGGGAACCCTGCCCAAGGGGCAGTGGCTGGACTGGTCCGCCAAGCAGGTCTTCGGCGGGCTGTTCTCGGCCCGGCAGTTCGACGGCCGCCCGGCGAGGCCCCTGTACTTCCTGCTCGGCCTCTTCGGCGCCCTCGCCCTGCTGAACGCGGCCGCCACCCTCTTCCGCTCCCAGCGGCTGACCGCCGCCCTGCACGGGGACGAGGAACCCCGCATCCGGGCGCTGCTGGGCGCCTACGGGCGCAACGACTCCCTCGGCTACTTCGCCACCCGGCGGGACAAGGCCGTCGTGTTCGCCCCGAACGGCAAGGCCGCCGTCACCTACCGGGTCGAGGCCGGCGTCTGCCTCGGCAGCGGCGACCCCGTCGGTGACCCGGCCGCATGGACCCCCGCCATCGACGCCTGGCTCGCCGTCGCCCGGCGCTACGGCTGGCAGCCCGCCGTCATGGGCGCCTCCGAGGACGGCGCGACCGCGTACGCCCGCTCCGGACTCGGAGCCCTCCAGCTCGGCGACGAGGCCATCCTGCACGTCGCCCACTTCGACCTCGACGGCCGCGACATGCGCGTCACCCGTCAGGCCGTCAACCGCGTCAAGCGCACCGGAGCCAGCACCGTCATCCGCCGCCACTCCGCCCTCTCCGAGGACGAGATGCAGATGATCGTGGACCGGGCCGACAAATGGCGCGACACCGAGACCGAACGCGGCTTCTCCATGGCCCTCGACCGGCTCGGGGACTCCGCCGACGGGGACTGCCTGCTCGTGGAGGCCTTCGACGACAAGGGCGAGCTGATCGCCCTGCTCTCCTTCGTGCCCTGGGGCAAGGACGGCATCTCCCTCGACCTGATGCGCCGGGACCGGGCCGCCCCCAACGGGGTCATGGAGTTCATGGTCGCCGAGCTCTGCGCGGCCGCCCCGAGCCTGGGCGTGCGCCGCATCTCCCTCAACTTCGCCGTCTTCCGCTCCGCCTTCGAAGAGGGCGGCCGGATCGGCGCCGGTCCCGTCCTCAAGGTGTGGCGCAAACTGCTGCTCTTCTTCTCCCGCTGGTGGCAGCTGGAGGCGCTGTACCGCTCGAACGTCAAGTACGGCCCCGAGTGGTACCCGCGGTTCCTCTGCTTCCAGGACGCCGGCTCGCTCGCCCGGGTCAGCCTCGCCTCCGGCATCGCCGAGGGGTTCGTCTCCGTGCCGAGCATGCGCACCCTGTGGGGCAACGGCCACCCCCGCGGGCTCACCGCCCCCGCCACCACCGCGGGCCTGCCGCCCATCGAGTCCCTCGGGCTGGAATCCGTGGGGGAGGAGGGCACCGAGGGCGCACGGGCCGAGCGGCTGCCCGAACAGGTCCGGGTCCGGCACGACAAGCTGGAGCGGATCCGGGCCGCCGGCACCGACCCGTACCCCGTCGGCATCCCGCAGCGCACCCACACCGTCGCCGAACTCAAGGCCGCGCACCCCGGCTACCCGCCCGGCACCCGCACCGGCTCGCCCGTCACCGTCGCCGGACGCGTGATGGTCGTACGCGACCTCGGCGGCGTGGTGTTCGCCGTCCTGCGGGACTGGTCGGGAGACGTCCAGCTGATGTTCACCCGGGACGAGGCCGGCGCCGCCGTGCTCGGCACCTTCACCTCCCAGGTGGACTTCGGCGACCACGTCGTCGCGAGCGGCGAGGTCGGAGCCAGCAAGAGCGGCGAACTGTCCGTGGTCGTCGACTCCTGGCAGCTCACCGGCAAGTGCCTGCGCCCGCTGCCCGACAAGCGCAAGGGCCTCGCCGACCCGGAGGCCAAGGTCCGCCGGCGCTACCTCGACCTGGTCGCCAGCCCCGAGGCGCGCGACGTCGTACGGGCCCGCTCCAGCGCCGTCCAGGCCCTGCGGCAGGGGCTGCTGGACCGGGGCTACCTGGAGGTCGAGACCCCGATGCTCCAGCAGATCCACGGCGGGGCCAACGCCCGCCCGTTCCGCACCCACATCAACGCCTACGACCTCGACCTGTACCTGCGCATCGCACCCGAGCTGTACCTGAAGCGGCTGTGCGTGGGCGGCATGGAGAAGGTCTTCGAGATGGGCCGCACCTTCCGCAACGAGGGCGTCTCCTACAAGCACAACCCCGAGTTCACGATGCTGGAGGCCTACCAGGCCTTCGCCGACTACGACGTGATGCTCGACCTGGCGCGCGAGCTGATCCAGGGCGCCGCCACGGCCGCCTTCGGCTCGCCCGTCGCGCACAAGGCCGGACCGGACGGAAAGCTCGTCGTCCACGACATCTCCGGACCCTGGCCGGTCAAGACGATGTACGGGGCGATCAGCGAGGCACTGGGCGAGGAGGTCGACGCCGACACCGAGGAACACGTCCTGCGACGACTGTGCGACCGCGCGGCCGTGCCGCACACGCCCGACAACACCCGGGGCGACGTGGTCCTGGAGATGTACGAGCGGCTCGTGGAGGAGCGGACCAAGCTGCCCACCTTCTACAAGGACTTCCCGACCGACGTCTCCCCGCTCACCCGGCAGCACCGCAAGGACCCCAGGCTCGCGGAGCGCTGGGACCTGGTGGCCTTCGGCACCGAACTGGGCACCGCCTACTCGGAACTGACCGACCCCGTCGAGCAGCGGCGCAGGCTGACCGCGCAATCGCTGCTGGCGGCGGGCGGGGATCCGGAGGCGATGGAACTCGACAACGACTTCCTGGACGCACTGGAGTACGCGATGCCGCCGACCGGCGGGCTGGGCATCGGGGTCGACCGCCTCGTCATGTTCCTCACGGGGTTGACGATCCGGGAGACGCTGCCGTTCCCGCTGGTGAGGCGGGGCTGACCGGCAGGACTACGCCGAGCGGGTGAGCGCGCGGGGGTGCGTCCGCGCCTCTCGACATCTGCGGCGATGTCGTTGATACGTAGTAGTAATGAAAAATGACGAGCCGACAGTAGGGCGACGCGTGCTCCTGCGCTCCGCCGTCTTCCTCGGAGTCGCCGCCGCCGCAGGGCTGCTGACCGGCGGCGAAACCGATCTGCCGACATCGGGCGCAGGGACCCCCGCCGCAGGTGGCGGCCCCGGGGCGGCACCCGGCGGGGCCGCAGGGCCCGGCCCCCTCGCCGGAGCCCCCGGCGGACTGCCGCAGTTCCCGCGCGGATCCCCGTACCGGCTCGAGCCGATGACCTCCGAAGGGGCCCCGGAGCGCGTACCCGCGGCGAAGCCCGCCGTACGGACCCGGCCGATCCTGGAACTGCCCGCCGGTGCGAGCACGGCGAGCGCCATGACCCTCACCTTCGACGACGGTCCCGACCCCCGCTACACCCCGGGCATCCTGGACACCCTTGCGCGCCACGGCGTCCGGGCCATGTTCTTCGTCTGCGGGGAGATGGCCGTGGAGAACCAGGACCTGCTGCGCAGGATGGTGGCCGAGGGACACGTCATCGGCAACCACACCTGGACCCATCCGCAGCTCACCAAGATCAGCCGGCCGGCGATGGCCTCCGAGATCGGCCGCACGAGCGAGGTCGTACAGCACGCCATCGGCACCGCTCCGCAGTGGTTCCGGGCGCCCTACGGGGCGTGGAACCGGGCCGCCTTCGAGATCGGCGCGGAGCTCGGCATGGAACCGCTCGCCTGGACCGTGGACACCCTGGACTGGAAGGAGCCGGGCACCGCGACGATCGTGTCGCGGGTCCTCAAACAGGCCGCACCCGGGGTGATCGTGCTGAACCACGACGCGGGCGGCAACCGCTCGCAGAGCGTGCAGGCGCTGGCGAGCTACCTGCCGCAACTGCTCGGACGGGGATTCCGGATGACGCTGCCGGAGCTGCCGCCGCACTGAAGGGGCCCTACCCCGCGCGGCGGCGGCACGGTCCGCCGCCGCGCGGCTCGGTTGGTCAGCGGGCCTCCACCATCCGCGCGAACACGACGACGTTGCCGTCGTAGCCGCGCCCCTTCGAGTAGCCGCCTCCGCAGGTGATCACCCGGAGTTCCGCGTGCCCGGTGTCCCCGTACACCCGGGATCCGGGGAAGGTGTTCTTGGAGAAGACCTCCACGCCGTACACCTCGAACACCGCCGTGCGGCCGTCGTAGCGCGCCACCTCGATGCGGCTGCCCTTCTGGACAGAGCCCAGCCCGTAGAAGACCGCGGGGCCCTGCGCGTTGTCCACGTGGCCCACGATCACCGACGAACCCTGCTGGCCCGGCGAGATGCCGTTGAGGTACCAGCCGGCCAGGTTCTTGTCCTGCGGGGGCGGCGCGTCGATCCAGCCCTGCGCGTCCAGTCCGACCGTCATCACCGGTGCGTCCACGCTGATCGACGGGATCCGGATGCGCTGGACCGACGAGTGGTCCAGCACCTCCATGTCCGGCGGCGGCACGGGCGGCTCGGAGGGTGCCTGGTCGGCCTGTGGCCCGACCGCCGACCCGGCCGGCGCACTCACTGCCGCCGCTGCGGCCGGCTGCGGGGGTCCGTCACCGGCCTCGGCTCCGTTGCGCATCATGGCGAGGCCGGTGAGCATGACCAGCGCGATCGCACCCCAGGGGGAGCGTCTCCTCGGTGGCCTCTCACTCTCGTCCTCGAGCATGGTTCTCCCTTCCCGACGCGGGGGTCCCGACCCGCGTTCTTGTCCCACCCCTTCACGCCCTACTTCACGCACGCTAAGGCGGTGCGTGCGGGACGGCGATCGGGGAAGGGCGAACGGGTGGTGGGGCCGGAAGGGGTGCGCCCATCCAGGTAATCGTCACATAAATGCCTGACGGGTCGTGACCTGCGGATCCGTCAGTGAACGCGTCCGCGCATCGGCGTGTCGCTCAACCTTGCGGCCCAAAGGCGGAAATGCGCTGGTTGCGGACCGAGCCGAGGGTTCGTGATGGGAGGCGTTCTCGTCGATCTGCCCGGGCCACCGCTCCGGGGCGCTTCCCGCTGGAGGTTCCACCATGCGTGTTCTCCGCGCTCTTACCGTGACCGCGGCGGCCACTTGCGCCGCCATCGCCCTCAGTGCCCCCTTCGCCTCCGCGAACCCTGCGGGCGGTCCGCCCTCGGGAGGAAACGGCGGGCCCAGCAATGTCACGGTCAACCCGTACTCCGTGCACCAGGGCTCCACGATGCAGGTCAGTGCGGCCGGTTGCCACCACGGCGGCATCGTCTTCTCGCACGGCAACTTTCCGCAGACGAACCTGTCCGCCGGCTCCATCGGCTTCGCGACGGTCCGGATCTTCAACCACGCCTCGCCGGGCCACCACACCCTGTCGGTCAAGTGCCACGACAACAGCCTGGTCGCCACGCACCGCTTCACGATCCTGGACGGTCGCGGCGCCCAGGGCGGCATCGGCGGCTCCCTCGGCCCGTCCACCACCGAGACCGCCATCGGCGCGAGCCTCGTCGGTGCGGCGGCCCTCGGTGCCGGTGCCCACGTGATGCGCCGCCGGCGCCCGATCCGCGGCCGGGCCTGACCGGCCGACCTCCCCGGTCGGCCCGGACAACCGCCGGTCGCCCCGTGTCCTGGCCAGGACACGGGGCGACCGGCGGTTGT
>NZ_JBHVYI010000005.1:109923-166904 GCF_042880975.1 Streptomyces sp. NPDC058289 | reverse complement strand
GGTACGGCCGGGTACTGCGGGCGCCTACGCCGGGTTCTGGCTCTGCAGGGCCACCGACAGCTCGGCCGCGACGCCCTGGAGGATCGGCACGAAGGACTCGGCCACGGCCTCGGTCACCCGGCCGGCCGGGCCGGAGATGGAGATCGCGGCGGCGGTCGGCGAGTTCGGCACGGAGACCGCCAGGCAGCGGACTCCTATTTCCTGCTCGTTGTCGTCGACGGCGTAGCCCACCCGCCGGACGACCTCCAGGGCGTCCAGGAAGCCCTCGGGGGTGGTGATGGTCTTCTCGGTCGCGGCCGGCATCCCGGTGCGCGAGAGGAGCGCCCGCACCTCGTCCGCGGGGGTGTAGGCGAGCAGCGCCTTGCCCACGCCGGTGGAGTGCGGCAGCACCCGGCGGCCGACCTCGGTGAACATGCGCATCGAGTGCTTGGACGGCACCTGGGCGACGTAGACGATCTCGTCGCCGTCGAGCAGGGCCATGTTCGCGGTCTCGCCGGTCTCCTCCACCAGGCGCGCCAGGTACGGGCGGGCCCAGGTGCCCAGCAGCCGCGACGCGGACTCGCCGAGGCGGATCAACCGGGGTCCGAGGGAGTACCGTCGGTTGGGCTGCTGCCGGACATAGCCGCACGCCACGAGGGTGCGCATGAGGCGATGGATGGTGGGCAGCGGCAGACCGCTGGCGGCGGAGAGCTCGCTGAGGCCGACTTCGCCCCCGGCATCGGCCATGCGTTCGAGCAGATCGAAGGCGCGCTCAAGGGACTGGACGCCACCGCTGGCGGCGGTGGGCTTGGTGGAGGCGTCGGTGGTGCTGGCGCTGGACGTCGGCACGGGCGCGGTCCTTTCGGTGCTGGCAGGCAAGCAAGCAGCCTACCGGTCGGTCTGCATCGGCCCTAGAGCCGGGGCAATGCCGTCCCCGCCGGTCAGAGGCGGTTTGTCCTGGTGGCGGACGTCCTCGGGAAGTTACCCGTCCGGTTCCCGGTGGTGGTAGCTACATTCTGCATAGCGAAATCTTAATTCCATCCTGTGGAAACATCCAATTGCGGTACGCGGTCGTCAGTGGTCCGTCCGGGCGCTCTTGACTGGTTCCGGATCGACGTGAAGACTCCGTCAACAGAACGTTGAATTTCGCTCTGTGGAAGTAGATGGGGAGGTTCCGGTGTCCGACCTGGCTGTGGAACTGGTACTGCGCTCGACGCGCGTCATCACCCCCGAGGGGATGCGTGCCGCTTCGGTGGCCGTCGCCGGCGGGAAGATCGCGGCCGTGCTGCCGTACGAGGCCGACGTACCGGCCGGAGCCCGGCTGGAGGACTTCGGCGACGACGCGCTCCTCCCCGGCCTGGTCGACACCCACGTCCACGTGAACGACCCCGGTCGTACCGAGTGGGAAGGCTTCTGGACGGCCACCCGCGCCGCCGCGGCCGGTGGCATCACCACCATCCTCGACATGCCGCTCAACTCGCTGCCGCCCACCACGACCACCGCCAACCTGGTGGTCAAGCAGGACGTGGCCCGGACCAAGGCGCACGTGGACGTCGGCTTCTGGGGCGGTGCGCTGCCGGACAACGTCAAGGACCTGCGCCCGCTGCACGACGCCGGAGTCTTCGGCTTCAAGTGCTTCCTGTCGCCCTCCGGCGTCGATGAGTTCCCCCTCCTCGACCAGGAGCAGCTGGCCGCCTCGCTCGCCGAGATCACCGGCTTCGGCGGCCTGCTGATCGTGCACGCCGAGGACCCGCACCACCTGGAGTCCGCGCCGCAGAACCCGGGCCCCAAGTACGCCGACTTCCTGGCCTCCCGCCCCCAGGACGCCGAGAACACCGCGATCCAGAACCTGATCGACCAGGCGAAGCGACTGAACGCGCGCGTTCACGTCCTGCACCTGTCCTCCGCCTCCGCGCTGCCGCTGATCGCCGCCGCGAAGGCCGAGGGCGTACAGATCACGGTCGAGTCCTGCCCGCACTTCCTCACCCTCACGGCCGAGGAAGTCCCGGACGGCGCCACCGAGTTCAAGTGCTGCCCGCCCATCCGCGAGTCCGCCAACCAGGACGTCCTGTGGGACGCGCTCGCCGACGGCACGATCGACTGCATCGTCTCCGACCACTCCCCGTCCACCGCGGACCTCAAGACCGGCGACTTCGCCACCGCGTGGGGCGGCATCTCCTCCCTCCAGCTGGGCCTTCCGGCCATCTGGACCGAGGCGCAGAAGCGCGGCCGCACCCTCGAGGACGTCGTCCGCTGGATGTCCGCCGCCCCGGCCGCCCTCGCGGGTCTGGCGCAGAAGGGCGCGATCGAGGTGGGCCGTGACGCCGACTTCGCCGTCCTCGCACCCGAAGAAACGTTCACCGTGGACCCGGCCCACCTCCACCACCGCAACCAGGTCACGGCGTACGCGGGCAAGACCCTGCACGGCGTCGTGAAGTCCACCTGGCTGCGCGGTACGCAGATCGCCGACCACGGCACCCCGACCGAGCCCACGGGCCTCCTCCTCGAAAGGCAGAACTGACAGTGGCACAGCGTGAAACTGGATTCGCTTCTTTCACCGGTAACGCGAACCCGTACGGAGGCGGCGACCCGTACGCGGACTACCGCACCGCGGACTTCCCGTTCACCCAGTACGCGAACCTCGCCGCCCGTGAGCTGGGCGCCGGTGTCACCTTCGCCAACGACGAGTTCTTCGCCCAGCGCGAGAACCTCCTCATCGCCGAGGCCGCGCACTTCGACCCCGAGCACTTCGGCCACAAGGGCAAGATCATGGACGGCTGGGAGACCCGCCGTCGCCGTGGCGTCTCCGCCACGCAGCCCTGGCCGACGCCCGAGGACCACGACTACGCCCTGGTGCGCCTCGGCGCCCCCGGCGTGATCCGCGGCATCGTCGTCGACACCGCCCACTTCCGCGGCAACATGCCGCAGGCCGTCTCCATCGAGGGCACCAACTGGGAAGGCGCCCTCGCGCCGACCCCGGAGGAGCTCCTCGGCGAGGACGTCAAGTGGACCGTGCTCGTCCCGCGCACCGCGGTCGGCGGCCACGCGGCCAACGGCTTCGAGGTCAGCGCCGAGCAGCGCTTCACGCACCTGCGCGTGAACCAGCACCCCGACGGCGGCATCGCCCGCCTGCGCGTCTACGGCGAGGTCGTGCCCGACCCGAAGTGGCTCGCGGCGCTCGGTTCCTTCGACGTGGTGGCCCTGGAGAACGGCGGCTCCGTCCAGGACGCCTCCAACCGCTTCTACTCCCCGCCGACCAACACCATCAACCCGGGCCGCTCCCGCAAGATGGACGACGGCTGGGAGACCGCCCGTCGCCGTGACAACGGCAACGACTGGATCCGCTACCAGCTCGTCGCCGAGTCCGAGATCCGCGCCGTCGAGATCGACACCGCGTACCTCAAGGGCAACTCGGCCGGCTGGGCCTCGCTGTCGATCAAGACCGGCGAGGAGGGCGAGTGGACGGAGTTCCTGCCGCGCACCCGCCTGCAGCCCGACACCAACCACCGCTTCGTGCTCGACGCCCCGGCGGTCGGTACGCACGTGCGCATCGACATCTTCCCGGACGGCGGCTTCTCCCGCCTGCGCCTCTTCGGCGCGCTGACGGAGGCCGGCACCGCCGCGCACACCGCCCGTCACCAGGAGCTGGGCGGCTGACGCCACCCTCGTGACCGCCCCGGGGGCCGACACCCCCGGGGCATGCGCGAACACCCCGCAGGGGCGCACCGTTTCGACGGTGCGCCCCTGCGGCGTTCGCGCCCCTACGGGCTGCGGCGCCCCGCGGGCCGCGCGGGCCGCCGGGGCCCGCTAGCCTGCCGCTACGACCGACACCCAGGGGGCCACGATGGAGCAGAGCACGCCACGCACGACCGAGCAGCGGCGCAAGGACACGCTGGCCCGGTTCGAGAGCGACGTCGACGTCTGGGTCGCCACCGCGGACGCCGAGGGCGTCGCCTGCCTCGTGCCCCTCTCGTTCCGGTGGGACGGCGAGGGCTTCCTGGTGTCGACGGGACGCACCCTGCCCACCGGACGCAACCTCGCGGCGAGCGGCCGTGCCCGGCTGGCCTTCGGCACGACCCGCGACGTGGTCCTCGTCGAGGGCACCGTGACCCGGTCGGAGGCGGCGGAGCTCGCGCCCGGCGAGATCGAGGCCTTCGCGGCGCACTCCGGCTTCGACCCGAGCAGCCTCAAGACGCCCTATCCGTACTTCCGGGTCACGCCCGTGTGGATCCAGGCCTGGCGCGAGGTGAACGAGATCGCCGGACGCGACCTGATGAAGGCCGGCCGCTGGCTGCCCTGACGGACCCGACCGCCCCAACGGCTCTGACGGCCTACGCCGCGTGACCGCCGTCCACCGAGAACTCGGCGCCCGTGACGTACGCGGAGTCCGGTCCCGCGAGGAAGGACACCATGGCGGCCACCTCCTGCGGGGTGCCGAAGCGGCCCAGCGCCGTCATGGCCGACTGCGGTGCGGCGTAAGGGCCGTCCGCCGGGTTCATGTCGGTGTCCACCGGGCCCGGGTGGACCAGGTTCGCGGTGATCCCGCGCTCGCCGAGCTCCCGCGAGAGGGCCTTGGTCAGGCCGGTCAGCGCCGCCTTGCTCATCGCGTACAGGGTGCCGCCCGGGCCCGGCACCCGCTGGGTCATGCAGCTGCCGATGGTGATGATCCGCCCGCCCCGGCCCATCCGGCCGGCCGCGGCGCGGGAGGCCAGGAAGGAGCCCCGGACGTTGATCGAGAGGACCCGGTCCACGTCCGCGGGGGTGAGCCCCTCCAGCGGTCCGAGCACGCCCACCCCGGCGTTGTTCACCAGGACGTCGAGCCGGCCAAGGCCGCGTACGGTCTCCTCCACCGCTTCGGCGACCCGCTCGGCGTCTCCCGAGTCGGCGCGCAGTGCCAGGCCCCGCCGGCCGAGCGCCTCGATCTTGCCGATCACATCGGCGGCCGCGGCCGCGTCGCTGACGTAGGTGATCGCAACGTCGGCCCCGTCCTGCGCGAGCCGCAGCGCGGTCGCCGCGCCGATTCCCCTGCTGCCACCTGTCACCAGGGCCACTGCATTGCCGTTCATGGTGTTCCTCCCGCGTCGGTTGGTTGCGAGTTCAATGAAAGCGCCCGGGGAGCAACGGCGCTGGCAGGAAACGGACATCGCGTTCGCGCGCGCCGGAGCGATGAGTTCCCGGCGGCCCGGGAGTCTGAACCCGTGACAGTGGACGTACCGGAGCCAAGGAGCGCAGTGCCATGGGAAAGCTGACCCTCACCACCTTCCTGACCCTCGACGGCGTGATGCAGGCCCCGGGAGGCCCGGAGGAGGACCCCAGCGGCGGGTTCGCGTACGGCGGGTGGCTCGTGCCCTTCGCCGACGAGGGCATGGGGGAGTTCATCACCGAGGTCTTCGACCGGGCCGGGGCCTTCCTGCTCGGCCGCCGGACCTACGAGATCTTCGCCTCGTACTGGCCGCAGCACGACGACCCCGCCGACCCGGTCGCGAGCAGGCTGAACCGGCTGCCCAAGTACGTGGCCTCGACCACGCTCAAGGAGCCCGCCTGGGGCCCCGCCACCGCGATCGACGGGGAGCAGCTGCAGAGCGAGGTCGTACGGGTCAAGGACGCGACCGAGGGGGAACTGCAAGTGCACGGCAGCGGCGCGCTGGCGCAGTGGCTGCTGGCGCGGGACCTGGTGGACGAGCTGAACCTGCTGGTCTTCCCCGTCTTCCTGGGCGGCGGACGGCGACTGTTCCCGACGGGCGGGCTGCCGACGGCCTTCGAGCTGACGGGCTCCCGCACCACCTCGGCCGGCACGGCCATCCACACCTACCGGCCGACGGGGCGCGCCGCGTTCGGCACCTTCGCCTGACACCGGGCCCAGGCCCGCACCGGGCGGGCCCGCGGGCGCCCGCCCGCGGCCGGTGCGGACCGGGGGGCCAGTGGTGCGGCTCGGGGGACCAGCGGTGCAGCCCCGGGAACAGCGCTGCAGCCCCGGGACCAGCGGTGCGGCCCGGGGATCAAAAGGCTCGACCGGCCGATCATGCTCGGGTAGCTTGGGCTCGCCCCCGTGCGAGCCGCCGAAGTCTCCACCTGCCTTTCTGCCGTTGGAGAACCGGTGTCCACCATCGCCGCCCCCGCTCCCGTCGCCGCCCCCCGCAGGGCCTGGCTCGCGGATCTGCCGGTCCTGCTCGTCGCCGTCGTCTGGGGCGGCAGCTACCTCGCCGCCAAGGGCGTCACCACCACGCACACCGTGATCGCGGTGCTCGTCCTGCGCTTCGCGCTGGTCCTGCCCGTCCTCGCCGTCGCCGGCCGGCGTCGGCTGCGCGCGCTCACCCCCGCCCAGCTGCGCGGCGCCGGGGTACTGGGACTCGTACTCGGCGGAATCTTCCTGCTGGAGACCTACGGGGTCGTCCACACCTCCGCCACCAACGCCGGGCTCATCATCAGCCTGACCATGATCTTCACCCCGCTCGCCGAGTCGGCCGTCCGGCGCGAAGCCCCCTCGCCCGCCTTCCTCGGCGCCGCGGCCGTCTCCGTCTGCGGAGTCGTGCTGCTCACCCAGGGGGCGGGCTTCACCACCCCGAGCCTCGGCGACCTCCTCATCCTCGGCGCCGCGCTCGCCCGGACGGCGCACGTCCTGCTCATGGCCCGGATCAAGGCCGTGCAGGAAGCCGACTCGCTCTCGCTGACCACCGTCCAGCTCGGGACCGCCGTCGCCGTGTTCGCCGTACTGGCCCTGCTGCCCGGCACCGGCGCGAGCCCCTGGGCGGCCGCCGCCGACTTCGGCGCGGCCGAGTGGGCGGGGCTCGCCTTCCTCTCCGTCTTCTGCACCCTGTTCGCCTTCTTCGTGCAGATGTGGGCCGTCCGCCGCACTTCGCCCTCGCGCGTCAGCCTGCTGCTCGGCACCGAACCCCTGTGGGCCGCCGCGGCGGGCATCGCCATCGGCGGCGAGCGGCTCGGCGCGGCCGGTTTCGCGGGGGTCGCGCTGGTGCTCGCGGGTACCGCCTGGGGGCGGCGCGCGGCTGGCTGAACGAATGGCCGAAAGCCGATCCGGAGCAGATCAACTCCCGGTCTAGGGTGGCCACATGCCCGTTCTGGACCTCAGTACGATCGCCGAAGACTTCAACGAGAACCCGTACCCCCACTACGCGCGCATGCGTGCCGAGGGCCCCGTCCACCGGGTGAAGGCGGCGGACGGCCAAGAGGTCTGGCTGATCGTCGGTCACCAGGAGGCCCGCCAGGCCCTCACCCACCCCGCGGTGTCCAAGAACTGGCTGACCTCCGGGCTCTACACGGACCGGGAGCAGACCGAGGCCAGCGCCAACATGATGCGCGCCGACCCGCCCGACCACACCCGGCTGCGCCGGCACGTCTCCCGCTCCTTCGCCCCCGGCCGGATCGAGGGACTGCGCCCGCGCATCCAGGAGATCGTCGACGGACTGCTCGACGGCATGGAGGCCCTCCCCGAGCGCCGCGCCGACCTGATCGAGGCCTTCGCCCAGCCGCTGCCCATGACCGTGATCTGCGAGCTCCTCGGGGTCCCGGAGGCCGATCGCGGCGCCTTCCACGGCTGGATCACCGAGATGGTCTCGCCCACCGGGGTCGAGGCCGAGAACGCGGCCGTGCGCGCCATGACCGGCTACACGGCCGATCTCGTCGACGCCAAGATCGCCCGACCCGGCGATGACCTGCTCAGCGACTGGGTGACCAGCCGGGGGGACGGGGGAGACCGGCTCTCCCGGCAGGAGCTGGTCGCCATGGCCGTCCTGATGATGGTCGGCGGGCACGAGACCACCGTGCACCTGATCTCCAACGGGATGCGGGCGCTGCTCACCCACCCCGACCAGCTCGCCGCCCTGCGCGCCGACCCCGGCGGACTGATCGACGGCGCAGTCGAGGAGATCCTGCGCTACGACGGCCCGGTGGAGACGGCCACGTTCCGCTTCGCCGGCACGGACCTGGAGATCGGCGACACCTTCATCGAGGCGGGCTCCGCCGTACTCGTCTGCCTCGCCGCGGCGGACCGGGACCCCGCCCGCTTCGAACGCCCCGAGGCCTTCGACATCCGCCGCCCCGGCCGCGGCGGGCACATCGCCTTCGGGCACGGCATCCACCACTGCGTCGCCGCCCCGCTCGGCCGGCTGGAGGGCCGGATCGCGATCCGGTCCCTGGTGGAGCGCTTCCCGGACCTCCGGGAGGAGCCGGCCGTCCTGGAATGGGCGCCCGGGACCCTGGTCCGGGGGACGACCCGCCACCCGGTGCGCTGGTAGCAGGGGTGCGCGGGACGGGCGGGACAGGAGCAGTGGGCGGTACGGGAGCCACGGGCGGGAAGGCCGGCTTGCGGACGGGCGGCTCACGGACGGCCGGCTTACGGACCCCGGGTACCTGCACACGGCCCTCAGAGATCCGGGAGCTCCTCCATGGCCACCGGGCGCCGCTCGCGCCGCGAGAGCTCGCAGGCCTCCGCCACCCGGAACGCGGCGAGCGCTTCGACGCCGTCGCACGGATTGGGGCCCTCGCCCCGCACCAGCCGGACGAAGGCCTCCAGCTCGGCCTCGTAGGCGGGAGCGAAGCGTTCCAGGAACCCGGGCCACGGTTTGGTCGCCGGGGGCGGGCCGTGCGGTTCGGTCGAGGCGATCGGCGTGCGGTCGTCCAGCCCGGTGGAGACCTGGTCCAGCTCCCCGGCCAGCTCCATCCGTACGTCGTACCCGGCGCCGTTGCACCGCGTACCGGTACTGGAGACCAGCGTCCCGTCGTCCAGGGTGAGGACGGCGGTGGCAGTGTCGATGTCACCGGCCTCCCGGAAGCGAGCCGGCCCCGCGTCCGATCCGGTCGCGTACACCTCGCTCACCTCGTGCCCCGTCACCCAGCGGACCATGTCGAAGTCGTGCACCAGGCAGTCCCGGTACAGCCCGCCCGAGGTCCGCAGGTACTCGGCGCTCGGCGGCGAGGGATCCGCGGTCGTGGTCCGTACGGTGTGCAACCGGCCCAGGGCCCCGGAGCGGACCAGCTCGCGCGCCGTCGTGTAGCCCGCGTCGAAGCGGCGCATGAACCCGATCTGGAGCACCCCGCCGACCGCCGCGACCTCGCGCAGCACCGCCAGAGTGCGCTCCAGGTCCGGGGCGACCGGCTTCTCGCAGAAGACCGGCAGCCCGCCGCGGACGGCCCGTACGACGAGGTCCGCGTGCCCCTCGGTGGCGCAGGCCACCACCAGTGCGTCCACGCCCCAGGTGAAGACCTGCTCGACGGTGGGCGCGGCGGTGGCCCCGAGCCGGTCGGCGAGGCGCACCGCCCGCGCGGGGTCGGCGTCGGCGAGCAGGAGCGATCCCGCGTCCGCCTGGCGTGCCAGTGCCGCCGCGTGGAAGGAACCGATCCGGCCCGTTCCGATGAGCCCGATGCGCATGCACTCAACGTGGCCCCGTCCGGGGGAGCTGTCAATCTGTCCCGCTGTGTCCGGCACGGTCCGCAATGGCCCCGATGACCTTGCATGGTGCACTGTGACGGATACTGGGCGGCTGCGGTGTGAAACATATGACCGTTTCGGCGACCGGGTACCGCGGCGGGACAGCGCCCGCGGAACGGCCCGACAAGCGAAAGGCACGGGCAGACGTGGCTAGGGTTCGGACAGGGGTACGCCTCGTGGGCGCGGTGCTCGCGGCGGTACTGGGCGCCTCCCTCGTGGGCTGCAGCAGTACGGGCGGCAAGCGCGCCGAGGACCGCGCGAAGGCCGAGGCGGCGGGCCGGCCCGCCGTTTCCACTCCGCGCTGGACCTTCGCGATGGTCACCCACGCGGGCGATGGCGACACCTTCTGGGACATCGTGCAGAAGGGCGCCAAGGAGGCCGCGGCGAAGGACAACATCAACTTCGTCTACGCCCACGACGACCAGGCACAGCAGCAGGCCCAGTTCGTCCAGAACGCCATCGACCAGAAGGTCGACGGGCTGATCGTCTCCCTCGCCAAGCCCGAGGCGCTCAAGGACGTCCTCGCCAAGGCCGTCAAGGCCGGCATCCCGGTGATCACGGTCAACTCCGGATCCGCCCAGTCCGCCGCGTACGGGGCGCTCACCCACATCGGCCAGGACGAGGAGATCGCCGGCGAGGCGGTCGGCACCGAGCTGGGCAAGCGCGGCCGCAAGAAGGCCGTCTGCGTCCTGCACGAGCAGGGCAACGTCGGCCACGAGCAGCGCTGCGCCGGAGCGAAGAAGACCTTCGGCGAGTCCGGCGGGACCCTGGAGAACCTGTACGTCGAAGGCACCAACATGCCGTCCGTCCAGTCCGCCCTCCAGGCCAAGCTCCAGGCCGACCCCTCCGTCGACGCGATCGTCACCCTCGGCGCGCCCTTCGCCCCCACGGCCGTCAAGGCCAAGGACGCGGCGGGCAGCAAGGCCGAGGTCGACACCTTCGACCTGAACGCCTCCGTGGCCCGCGACCTGAAGTCCGGCGCCCTCGGATTCGCCGTCGACCAGCAGCCCTACCTCCAGGGCTACGAGGCCGTGGACCTGCTCTGGCTCTACCGCTACAACGCCGACGTGCTCGGCGGCGGCCGGCCGGTGCTCACCGGGCCGCAGATCGTCACGGGGGCCGAAGCGGCCACGCTGGAGAAGTTCATCAACCGGGGCAGCCGATGAGCACCGGCACCAGCACCCAGGCCCCCGCCCCCGCTCCCGCCCCGCGCGACGAGCGGCTCGCACCCACCTCGCTGCTGCGCCGCCTGCTCGGTCGCCCCGAGCTCGGCGCGGTGGTCGGCGCGGCCGCCGTCTTCGTCTTCTTCTCCTTCGCCGCCGACAGCTTCCTGCGGGCCTCCAGCCTGAGCACGATCCTGTACTCGGCCTCCACGATCGGCATCATGGCCGTCCCGGTGGCCCTGCTCATGATCGGCGGCGAGTTCGACCTGTCCGCCGGGGTCATGGTCACCTCGTCGGCGCTGCTCAGCTCGATGTTCAGCTACCAGATGACCGCCAACGTCTGGGTGGGCGTCCTCGTATCGCTGCTGGTCACCCTGGGGATCGGGTTCTTCAACGGGTTCATGCTGACCCGCACGAAACTGCCCAGCTTCATCATCACGCTCGGCACCTTCCTGATGCTGACCGGCCTGAACCTCGGCTTCACCAAGCTGATCAGCGGCTCGGTCTCCACCAAGACCATCGCCGACATGGAGGGCTTCTCCTCCGCCCGCGCGCTCTTCGCCTCGCAGTGGACCTTCGGCTCGGTCACCCTCAAGGTCACCATCCTGTGGTGGCTGCTCCTGGTCGCGGTGGCCACCTGGATCCTGCTGCGCACCCGCGCCGGAAACTGGATCTTCGCCGTCGGCGGCGGAGCGGACGCCGCCCGGGCGACCGGCGTACCGGTCGTGAAGACCCGTATCGGCCTGTACATGGGCGTCGCGCTGTGCGCCTGGATCTCCGGGCAGCACATCCTCTTCTCGTTCGACGTGGTCCAGTCGGGCGAAGGCGTCGGCAACGAGTTCCTCTACATCATCGCGGCCGTCATCGGCGGCTGTCTGATGACCGGCGGCTACGGCTCGGCCATCGGCTCCGCCGTGGGCGCCTTCATCTTCGGCATGACCAGCAACGGCATCGTGTACGCCCAGTGGAACCCGGACTGGTTCAAGTTCTTCCTCGGCGCGATGCTGCTGCTGGCCACGCTGCTCAACGCATGGGTCCGCAAGCGGGCGGAGGCGAAGTGACGATGACCGACACCGGAACCGAAACGTCCCCGGCCGGCGCACCCGCCCTGGTGAAGCTGACCGAGGTCAGCAAGTACTACGGCAACATCCGTGCCCTCCAGGACGTCTCCCTGGAGGTCTCGGCCGGCGAGATCACCTGTGTCCTCGGCGACAACGGCGCCGGCAAGTCCACCCTGATCAAGATCATCGCGGGGCTGCACCGGCACGACGCCGGCACCTTCGAGATCGAGGGCGAAGAGACCGTCCTCGCCAACCCGCGCGCCGCCCTCGACCGCGGCATCGCCACCGTCTACCAGGACCTCGCCGTGGTCCCGCTCATGCCCGTCTGGCGCAACTTCTTCCTCGGCTCCGAGCCCACGAAGGGCCGCGGACCCTTCCGCCGCCTCGACGTGGAGCTCATGCGCCGGACCACCCGCGCCGAGCTGCTGCGCATGGGCATCGACCTGCGCGACGTGGACCAGCCCATCGGCACCCTCTCCGGCGGCGAGCGGCAGTGCGTGGCCATCGCCCGCGCCGTCCACTTCGGCGCGAAGGTCCTCGTGCTCGACGAGCCCACCGCCGCCCTCGGCGTCAAACAGTCCGGCGTGGTCCTCAAGTACGTCGCCGCGGCCCGTGACGCCGGCCTCGGCGTGGTCCTGATCACGCACAACCCGCACCACGCCCACCTGGTCGGGGACCGGTTCGTGCTGCTCAAGCGCGGCACCATGGCGGGCAGCCACACCCGTGACTCGATCACCCTGGACGAGCTCACCCGGCAGATGGCGGGCGGCTCCGAGCTCGACGAACTGAGCCACGAACTGGAGCGAGTGGCAGAATCAGGACCTGACAACGCATCCGCTTCCCCATCGGCCACTCCATCCGACCAGGCATCCGGCCCCACTGCGGGCCCCGCCGCACCTTGAGGGACGACACGACTCGATGAGCACGTACCGGGACTTCACGCTCGCCCACCGGGGGGCGGCACGAGGCACCGTCCTGCGGACCATCGGGACCCGTGAGCGCCGGTCGCACCTGACCGCCCCGCGCGTTCCGACCGTCGGCATCGACATCGGCGGCACCAAGGTGATGGCCGGGGTGGTCGACGCCGACGGGGTCATCCTGGAGAAGATCCGGACCGAGACCCCGGACAAGTCCAAGAGCCCCAAGGTCGTCGAGGACACCATCGTCGAGCTGGTCCTCGACCTCTCCGACCGGCACGACGTGCACGCCGTGGGCATCGGCGCCGCCGGCTGGGTCGACGCCGACCGCTCCCGCGTCCTGTTCGCCCCGCACCTGGCCTGGCGCGACGAGCCGCTGCGCGACGCGCTCCAGTCCCGGCTCGCGGTACCGGTCATGGTGGACAACGATGCCAACACCGCCGCCTGGGCCGAGTGGCGCTTCGGCGCCGGCCGGGGCGAGGACCACCTGGTCATGATCACCCTGGGCACCGGGATCGGCGGGGCCATCCTCGAAGGCGGCCAGGTCAAGCGCGGCCGCTACGGGGTCGCCGGCGAGTTCGGCCACATGCAGGTGGTCCCCGGGGGCCACCGGTGCCCCTGCGGCAACCGCGGCTGCTGGGAGCAGTACAGCTCCGGCAACGCGCTGGTCCGCGAGGCCCGCGAGCTGGCCGCCGCCGACTCCCCGGTCGCGCACAACCTCATCGCCCGGGTCGGCGGCAACGTCAACGAGATCACCGGGCCGCTCATCACCGAGCTGGCCCGCGAGGGCGACGCCATGTGCGTCGAGCTCCTCCAGGACATCGGCCAGTGGCTCGGCGTCGGCATCGCCAACCTCGCGGCCGCCCTCGACCCCTCCTGCTTCGTCATCGGGGGCGGCGTCAGCGCCGCCGACGACCTGCTGATCGGCCCGGCCCGCGACGCCTTCCGCCGCCACCTCACCGGCCGCGGCTACCGTCCCGAGGCCCGCATCGCCAAGGCCCAGCTCGGCCCCGAGGCCGGCATGGTCGGCGCCGCCGACCTCTCCCGACTGGTAGCCCGCCGCTTCCGCCGGGCCACGCGCCGGCGCGTCGAGCGGTACGAGCGCTACGCGCAGTTCGGCCGGCGCGACACCACCACCGGCCCCGAAGACCAGGACCAGCAGTGACTCCGCCCTCTCTGCCCCGCCAGGCCCCGTCCCCCGACGAGCGGTCCGGCGCGCCCACTCCGGAGGACCGCAAGCACGTGGTGCGGCGCCGCTGGATCACGGCGATCATCATCCTGCTGCTGGTCGGCGTCCCGGCGGGCTACCTCGCCGTCTCCGCCCAGCAGAGCCGCCAGAGCGGCCGCGACAAGGCCGCCAAGGTCGGCGCCGCCAAGGTCCGCACCGGCTGGCCCTCCAAGGTGCAGCGCAGCATCTACGAGGTCCCGATCCCGGTGAAGGCCTCGCGGGTCGGGTACCTGGAGACCAACAACTGGCACACCAGCCGCCTGTACGTGCAGTTCGGAGTCACCCCGGAGGAGCTCGACACCTTCCTCGCCGAGGTCGGCACCAGCCGGGAGGACCTGACCCGCGGGGTGTCGATCTCCCCGAGCGACACCGCGTTCGCGGGCTGGCGCTGGGGCTCGAAGGGCAGCTGGTACGGAATCACCCTGGACGCCCCGGACCCCCGGCCCACCCGCGACATCACCGTCGACCTCAGCCACCCCGGGTACCCCAAGGTCTTCGTGGTCTCCACGGCAGTGCCCTAGGGCCCCGCCCGCCCCGCGAGTACAGTGCGCCCCGGGGACGGAGCCGTAGCGCAGAGGTCGTCGCGCGCGGTCTCCAACACTGCGAGGACGCCGGTTCGAATCCGGTCGGCTCCGTCTTCCCACCGTGCGGCGGCGCTAGCCTTGGATCATGAAGCTCACCAAGCGGCTGCACTCCTGCGTCCAGCTGGAGAAGGACGGGCGCCTGCTCGTCATCGACCCGGGCGCCTTCAGCGAACCGGACGCCGGCCTCGGCGCCGACGTCCTGCTCGTCACCCACGAGCACCCCGACCACTTCGAGGAGGGCCGGCTGCGCGCCGCCCTCGACGCGAACCCGGCGGCGCAGCTGTGGACCCTGCGCAGCGTCGCGGAGAAGCTGGCCCCCGCTTATCCGGGCCGCGTCCACACCGTGGGCCACGGGGACGCCTTCACCGCGGCCGGCTTCGAGGTCCAGGTGCACGGCGAGCTGCACGCCGTGATCCACCCGGACATCCCGCGGATCACCAACGTCGGCTACCTGGTGGACGCTTCCGTCTTCCATCCGGGGGACGCGCTGACCGTGCCCGAGACCCCCGTCGAGACCCTCATGCTCCCGGTGCACGCGCCCTGGAACAAGATCGCCGAAGTGATCGACTACGTGCGCGAGGTCAAGCCGCGCCAGACCCTCGCCATCCACGACGCCGGTCTGACCGATCTCGTGCTGCCGATCTACGCCAACCAGATCGGCAACCTCGGCGGCGCCGAGTACGGCCGACTCACCCCGGGCCACGCCGCCGACCTGTGACTGTCGGTGCCGGGCGGTAGGTTGGACGGCATGCGTATCGCCACGTTCAACGTCAACTCGATCACCGCCCGGCTGCCGCGCCTGCTGGCCTGGCTGGAGAGCTCCGGCACCGATGTCGTGTGCATCCAGGAGACCAAGTGCTCCGCGGAGCAGTTCCCGTACGAGGAGCTCCGCGCGCTGGGCTACGAGTCGGCCGTCAACGCCACCGGACGGTGGAACGGCGTGGCGCTGATCTCCAAGGTCGGCCTGGAGGACGTGGTCGTGGGGCTGCCCGGCGGCCCCGATTACGAGGGCGTCCAGGAGCCCCGCGCCATCTCCGCCACCTGTGGTGGCGTGCGCCTCTGGTCGGTGTACGTGCCCAACGGGCGCGAGGTCGAGCACGACCACTACGGCTACAAGCTGGACTGGTTCCGGTCCCTGTCCACCGCCATCGCCGAGGACGCGGCGGGGGAGCGCCCCTTCGCGGTGCTCGGCGACTTCAACGTGGCCCCGACCGACGAGGACGTCTACGACCCGGCGGTCTTCGAGGGCCTCACCCACGTGACCCCGGCCGAGCGGGCCGCCCTGGAGCAGCTGCGGGCGGCCGGGCTCTCCGACGTCTTCCCGCGCGCGCTCAAGTACGACCGGCCGTACACCTTCTGGGACTACCGGATGCTGGCCTTCCCGAAGAACCGGGGCATGCGCATCGACCTGGTCTACGGGAACGAGGCCTTCGCCAAGGCCGTCACCGACTCCTACGTGGACCGCGAGGAGCGCAAGGGCAAGGGCGCCTCCGACCACGCACCGGTCGTCGTCGACCTGGAGGTCTAGGTCGTCTCTTTCGGATCTTGCCGGGCGGCGCGGGCCAGGCAAGATCCGAAAGAGACGGCCCAGCCCCGCCGATTGCCCCGCGGCCCGTGATCCTCAGGCGCGCCCTATGGCCGGTCGTGGATCCTGGTGTCAGGCTGGCCCCATGAACATCCCTTTCCTGGCTAATTGGATCAACCGACATGAAACGGACCGGGGCGCGGGACTCGCCGCGGCCCTCGCGGACGATCCGGAGGGCATCAACGAGTTGTTCGCGGAATGCGAGATGCTGCGCGCCCAGGCGCGCTCGGCCGGGCTCGAACTCGACGAGAGCCCGCGCTCGTTGGAGGAGATCGACCAGCTGATGCCGCGCTGGCGCCGGGATCCGGAGATCACCCCGTGGCTCGGCAACGACGCGGGCTTCTACCTCGGGACCGTGATCATCCGCTCCGTTCCGGGCGCCGCCTGGCAGGTGTGGCCCAACGGTCAGCCGATGATCCGGCTGGCCTCGGGCCGCGAGCTGAACGTGGTCGAGTCGGGGGTGTCCTGGGCGATGACGGGATCCCCCGAGCTCAGCCAGGCGTACGCCGAGGCCTCGGAGGGCTGAGCCGCCACGAAAAGGCCCGAGCCGCCACGGAAGGCTGACCTCGCGGGCCTTTATGCGGCTTTTAGGCGTGTCGCGGTGAAGTGCCCTTCCGCGGCTGGATAGTTTGCGCTGACCTCGACACACCGACAAGTGGGCAGGGCAGCGTATGGCCGTCGATCCGTTGATCGAGCTGCGGGACGTCAACAAGCACTTCGGACAACTGCACGTCCTCCAGGACATCAACCTCACCGTCGGCCGCGGGGAGGTGGTGGTGGTCATCGGCCCCTCCGGCTCCGGGAAATCGACCCTGTGCCGGGCGATCAACCGGCTGGAGACCATCGAGTCGGGCACGATCACGCTCGACGGGAAACCGCTGCCGGCCGAGGGCAAGGAGCTCGCCGCGCTCCGCGCGGACGTGGGGATGGTCTTCCAGTCCTTCAACCTCTTCGCGCACAAGACGGTCCTCGCCAACGTCTCCCTCGCCCAGATCAAGGTGCGGAAGCGGAAGAAGGAGGAGGCGGACAAGCGCTCCCGTGAGCTGCTGGAACGGGTCGGCCTCGCGAACCAGGCCGAGAAGTTCCCGGCCCAGCTCTCCGGCGGCCAGCAGCAGCGCGTGGCCATCGCCCGCGCGCTCGCCATGAACCCCAAGGCCCTCCTCTTCGACGAGCCCACCTCCGCGCTCGACCCGGAGATGATCAACGAGGTGCTGGAGGTCATGCAGCAGCTCGCCGCGGAGGGCATGACCATGGTCGTGGTCACCCACGAGATGGGCTTCGCCCGCTCCGCCGCCAACCGCGTCGTGTTCATGGCCGACGGAAAGATCGTCGAGGACCGGACCCCGGAGGCCTTCTTCACCGCCCCCGAGAGCGACCGGGCCAAGGACTTCCTCTCCAAGATCCTCAAGCACTGAGGGGCGGCCCGATGAGACACCACCCGATGAGGCACCACCCGGCGCAACGCCTGCGCGCCTCCTCCGCGGCGCTCGCCCTGGCCCTCGTGCTCGTGGGCGCCCTCGCCGGCTGCGGAAAGTCCGGCAGCCCGCCGGTCAAGGGTCCGCAACCCGAGGACCTGCCCGTCTACCAGGTCGCGACCGGCTTCCAACTGCCGGACTCCCCGACCTGGGAGAAGGCCAAGCGGCGCGGCCACCTCGTGGTCGGCGCCAAGGAGGACCAGCCGTACATGGGGGAGAAGGACCCCGCGAGCGGCCGCTACTCCGGCTTCGACATCGAGATCGCCAAGATGATGTCCGCCTCGCTGGGCTTCGACCCCAAGACCGTGGAGTTCAAGACCATCGCCTCCGCCAACCGCGAGACGGCCCTGCAGAACGGCCAGATCGACTACTACGTCGGCACCTACACGATCAACGACAACCGCAAGAAGCAGGTCGGCTTCGCCGGCCCCTACTTCATGGCCGGCCAGTCCCTGCTGGTGCGCAAGGGGGAGACGGACATCAAGGGCCCCGAGGACCTCGACGGCAAGAAGGTCTGCTCGGCCGCCGGCTCCACCCCCTACCAGCGGCTCCAGAAGGAGTTCCCGCGGGCCGTCCTCGTCGCCTACGACACGTACTCGGTCTGCGTGGACAACCTGCTGACCTACCAGGTCGACGCCGTCTCCACCGACGACTCCATCCTCCTCGGCTACGCCGCCAAGGTCCCCGAGGAGCTCAAGGTGGTCGGCAAGCCCTTCTCCGAGGAGCCCTACGGCATCGGCGTCCCGCGCTCCGACAACGCCCTGCGGTTCGCCCTCGACGACGCACTCGCCGCGAACGAGAAGAACGGCAACTGGAAGAAGGCCTACGAGGCCACGCTCGGCCTCTCCGGCCAGCCCGCGCCGACACCACCCGCCATCGACCGCTACCCGGCGAGCTGAGGGGAGAGCGCACCGCCATGGACGTACTCACCGAAAACTTCTCGCTCTACGGGAAGGGCTTCCTCGGCACCGTGGAACTCACGGTCTACGCCTCCCTCCTGGCCCTGGTCCTCGGATTTTTGATGGCCTCCTTCCGCGTCGCCCCCGTCGGTTCCTTCCGGGTCTTCGGCACTGTCTGGGTGACCATCCTGCGCAACACCCCGCTCACCCTGCTCTTCTTCGCCGTCCTGCTCGGCCTGCCCCGCTTCGGCCTGGTCCTGCCCTTCCAGCTCTTCGCCGTGCTGGCCCTGGGCTGCTACACCTCGGCCTTCATCTGCGAGGTCCTGCGCTCCGGCATCAACACCGTGCCCAAGGGCCAGGGCGAGGCGGCCCGCAGCCTCGGCATGTCCTTCGGCCAGACCCTGGGAACCGTCGTACTGCCGCAGGCCTTCCGGTCCGTCATCCCGCCCATCGGCTCCACGCTGATCGCGCTCGCCAAGAACTCCGCGATCGCCGGGGCCTTCAGCGTCACCGAGCTGCTGGGCACGTACAAGACCCTCAACGAGCTGGGCTACAGCATCATCTGGACCTTCGTCTGGATCGCGGTGGGCTACCTGATCATCACCCTGTCCATCAGCGCGCTGTTCAACGTGCTCGAGAAGCGCTACGGAGTCGCCCGATGACCGCGCACGCGCTCCACGGTGACATGGAGTCCACCGCCCTCTACGACCTGCCGGGCCCGCGCGCCCAGCGCCGCCACTTCTTCTACGGGATCGCCTCGACGGCTCTCATCCTCGGGCTGATCGGCTGGCTGCTCTACCTGCTCTTCGACACGAACCAGTTCACCGCCGCCAAGTGGAGCCCCTTCACCTACCAGGGCATCCAGGAACTGCTGCTCAAGGGGCTCTGGAACACCCTCAAGGCCTTCGCCTACGCCTCGGTGCTCTCGCTCGTGCTCGGTGCGGTGCTCGCGACGGGCCGGCTCTCGGTCCACCGGCCGGTGCGCTGGCTGTGCACGCTGTGCGTGGAGTTCTTCCGGGCGATGCCGGTGCTGGTGATGATCTTCTTCATCTTCGTCGCGCTCAAGGTCCAGCCGCTGCCCGCGCTGGTCGCCGGACTGACCCTGTACAACGGCTCGGTGCTGGCCGAGGTCTTCCGGACCGGCATCAACTCGGTGGAGAAGGGCCAGCGCGAAGCCGCGTACGCCCTGGGCATGCGCAAGACCCAGGTGATGAGCTACATCCTGGCCCCGCAGGGGGTCCGGGCGATGCTGCCCACGATCATCAGCCAGTTGGTGGTCGCCCTGAAGGACACCTCGCTCGGCTACCTGATCACCTACGAGGAGTTCCTGCACGCGGGCAAGCTGATCGCCTCCAACCTCGACTACGACCTGCCCTTCATCCCCGTCGTGATGATCATCTCGCCGATCTACATCGGGATGTGCATGCTCCTGTCCTGGTTCGCCACCTGGGTGGCCCGGCGCGAGCACCGCAACCCCAAGACCAAGGCGGTCGACATCGACATCGACGTGGCCGACCCCGGGACGGCGCTGCCGGGCCGGATCTGACCCGCGGGGCGAAGCCCCCCTGAGCCACACCCGGCCCGGCAGCAGCCGCGGATCACTGCTCGCGCAGCGGCACCGAGACGTACGAGGGATCGGTGCGAGGCGAGGAGAAGGTCAGCTGCCCGCCGGTCGGGTTGTGCTCGATGTACAGCGGGTCGACGGTGTCGACGACGACCGCGAGGCGGTGCCCGGCCGGGACGTCGTAGGCGGTGGAGAAGAGCTCCAGGTCCACGCCGAAGGACTGGCCGGCCGGCTTCCCGTGGAAGGTGTACGGGGCGTTGCTGATCAGCTTCCCGATCCCGAGCGGGCCCACGTCGTAGAGGTACGCGACGAAGGTGCCGTCGGACTTCGAGGGCGTGACGGTGGTGTGCAGTCTCACCGTGCCCCGGACGCGGCGCACCTCTCCGTAGCGCGGCGACTGCCAGACGGCGGCGAAGGCGCGGGGGAGCAGCGGGATGGAGGCGGTGGGGGGCGCCTGGGCGATCTGGTCGAGCAGGCTGGAGAGCATGACGATCCCGCCGTTGGCGCCGGAGTCGATGCCGGTGAAGAGGTGCTCGCTGTCGGAGAGCATCAGCTTCTCGGCGCCGCCGCCGACGGACTTCCAGTCGCCGTAGCCCTCGTACCCGCCGTCGCTGCGGGGCTTGACCTGTACCGGGGCCTCGGTGTCGATGCCGTTGGCCGCGCCCTTGAGGTAGCGGTCGAACCAGCGGTGGGCGTTGGTCCAGGTGTCGTTGGGCAGTCCGAGGAGCCCGGTGGCCTCGGCGGTGGCGTGGTCGCCGGGGCGGAACTCCAGGCGCTTGGGGCCGGTCAGCTTCTCGAAGAACTTCGCGTACTGGTTGGGCGGGAAGATGGTGTCGCCCCAGGCGTTGCCGAGCATGATCGCGGCGCCGTTGGCGTTGATCGCGTCCACCTTCTCGGCGGCCGAGCGCTTCTTGCCCCACTCGATCATCTGCGGCTCCCGGTCCAGCTTCGAGCCGAGGAAGTCGCCGAGGATCTGCTGGAGTTCGGGGCCGGGGCGTCCGGTGAGGAAGCCGGCGCCGCCGAGCAGGGCGGCGGCCTGGAGGTGCTGGGTGCGGCCGGAGTAGATGGACTCGATGAGATCGGCCCAGCCGCTGAGCGCGACCACGGCCTTGATGCGCGGATCGCTCGCGGAGGCCAGCAGGCTGATGCCCGCGCCGTACGAGACCCCGCCCGCGCCGATGTGCGCGGCGTCGGCCGGGGTGTTCGCGAGCGCCCAGTCGATGACGGCGGAGACGTCGGCGGTGTCCGCCGGGCCGGCGGTCTCGATCTCGCCGCCGGAGAGCCAGAAGCCGCGGGAGGTGTAACTGACCACCACGTAGCCGGAGTCGGCGAGCTTCTTGGCCTGGGCGATGTATTCGATCTGCGGCAGGCCCCAGCTGGTCGGCAGCACGATCAGCGGGTACTTCGCGCCGGCCGCGGCGCCGGCCGGGGTGAAGACGTTTCCCTTGAGGGTGATGCCGCCGGAGCCCGGAATGTCGTGGAAGCTCAGCGCCGGGGAGGCTTCGGCGGTGATGGCGGTCGTGCGGGCGGGAGCCGCCTGGGCCTGATGGGGGGCCAGGCCCAGGGCGGCTGCTGCCAGTACGGCTGCCATGGCAGTCGCGGTGCTGGTGGTGCGGACCGTGCGGACCATCGATCGCTCCTCGCGTGTGCCGGGTGTCAAAGTGACCCGACGGTAACGGGAGGGGCTTACCGGAAGTAACCCGTGGGTAAGTTACGTGCCGGTAACAATTACTCGTGTCATCCGGTCTGAGGGGTTCCGCTTACGGCGCTCTTCGTCTGCCACTGTTCCCAGGGCAGGTTCCACTCGCCGTAGCCGTTGCCGATGTCCGGATTGCCCTTGGAGCCCTGCCCCACGACCTCGAACGGGTCGCCGGCCTGGGCTGCCGCGAAGAACGCCTTCGCGTTCTCGTCGCTCATGCCCACGCAGCCGGAACTGGTGTTGGCTCGACCGAAGTTGGCGGTGTTCCACGGCGCGGCGTGCACGTACATGCCCGACCAGGTCAGCCGGATCGAGTAGTCGACCATCTTGTCGTAGGAGTCGCCCAGGCCCACCGTCTGGGAGTCCATCCGGATGGTGCCCTCCTTCGCCATCATCACCATCTTCCCGTTCCAGGAGGCCTTCTTGCCGCCGGGCGTGCCCGCCGAGACCGGGATGGTGCTGACGACCTGGCCGCCTTCGGTGACGGTCGCCTTCTTCGTGTCGAGGTCCACCTTCACCTCGCGGTCCTTGCCGATCTTGAACTCGGTGACGTAGTCCTTGACGAACATCCCGCCGCCGGAGCCGGAGTCGACACCGTTCAGGTTCATCTGGACCTTCACGTCGGTGCCGGACTTCCAGTACTCCTTGGGCCGCCAGTCCACCCGGTCCTTGCCCGAGTAGTCCGTGATCCAGCCCCAGGAACCCTCGGTGTTGGTCGAGGTGGTGACCTTCAGCTGCTTCTCGACCGCGGCCTTGTCCTTCACCGGGTTGTCGAACACGATCGAGACCGGCATGGCCACGCCCACGGTGCTGCCCTTGGGGATGTTGATCGAGACCTTGTTGACCTTGTCGGGGGCCGAGGTCTTGAACGTCGTCGCGGCGCTCTGACTGTCCGTGTTCTGTGCCTCGACCTTGTAGTCGGCCGAGGGCAGGGCGTTGCCCTGCGAGGTCCAGGTCTTCCCGTCGGCGGATATCTGCCCGGCCAGTTCGCCGCCCTTGGCATCCGTGACCTTCACCGCCGCGAGCTTGCCCTCGGCGATCGTCACGGTCACGGGCTGGCCCGCCTTGACCTGGTCGCCGGTGAGGTTCACCGAAACCGCCATGTCGGGCTTCGGCTTCATTTCCGCCTTGGCCGCGCCCCCCGGAGCGGCGCCGCCCCCGCAGGCGGCCAACGAGGCGGCCAGCAATGCGGTGCCGGCCGCCACGGCGGTGCGGCTGCGTACAGAGAAGACCCGGCGTGTGCGGCTCAACGAAAACCCCTCCGAAGTAATGATCGTCCGCAATAGAAGATGCGAACGGAACGACTCTAGGTTGCGGGAGATGAAGAAAAGTTCAGGATTTCCCATGTGACATGGACCGCAGCGATACGGTCATCGTCCGGTCACAATCGCCGCGCACGGCGGTCATGGACACCTGTGAGAGTCCTGTGCATCCACCGATTCGGACGTACGGGAAGGCCGGTCAGCCGTGTGCGCACTGCTCGTGACACCCACCCAGCAGGACCAGACTCGAAGCCGGGACAGGGAGCTCACCGTGCGCCCGCTGTCCGTTGCGGAATATCAGGGATTCCTTTCGCGGCACGGACGGGCCAGCTTTCTCCAGTACCCGTCCTGGGGCGGCGTAAAGGACCTTTGGCGGTCGGAAAGGGTCGGATGGCACTATCCCGGCGGTGAAATAGAAGGAGCCGGGCTCGTTCTCTACCGTCAATTCCCCGGCACCCGCAAATACTTCGCCTACCTCCCCGAGGGACCCGTCGCCGACTGGGCCGACCCCGACATCGACCGCTGGCTGACCCCCCTCAAGAACCACCTCAAGGCCTCCGGCGCCTTCGCCGTCCGCATCGGGCCCACCCCCGCCTACCGCCGCTGGGACGCGGCCACCGCCAAGGCGGGCACCGGCCCGGGCCGGCAGATCTCCGACGTGCTCGCCACCGAGGTGGACCCGGTCGGCGCCGCGCTCGCCGACCGGCTGCGCACCCGCGGCTGGAAGCGCTGCGGCGGCGAGGACGACGGCGACGCCCAGCCCCGCCACGTCTTCCGCGTCCCGCTCGCCGGGCGCACCCTCGATGAACTGTGGTCGGGCCTGAACCAGGAGTGGCGGCGCAATGTGCGCAAGGCCACGAAGGCGGGGGTCGAGACGGTCGTCGGCACGGCCGCCGAGCTGCCCGAGTTCTACCGGCTGCTCTGCATCACCGAGGAGCGCGACGGCTTCCGGCTCGGCCGCTCGCTCGCGTACTACCAGCAGCAGTACGAGGCCCTGAACGCCGAGGAACCCGGCCGCATGCGCCTCTACCTGGGAGTTCACCAGGGTGAGATCCTCGCCGCGCACACCATGATCGTGGCCGGCAGCCGGGTCTGGTACCAGACCGGCGCCTCCGCCGACCACCGCCGCGAGGTCCGCCCCAGCAACGCCCTTCAGTGGCGCATGATGTGTGACGCACATGCACTCGGAGCGGACGAATACGACATGCGCGGGGTACCCTCCACCCTCGACCCCGACGAACGTTCCTTCGGGCTGCTGCGCTGGAAGCTCGGCACCGGCGGACAGGTCGTCGAAACCCTCGGCGAGTGGGAGACCTCCATGGACGGATACGCCAACACGGCCCTCTACAAGGCGTTCCAGGCGTACATGGCCCGCCGGTGACCCTCGCAGACCCCAGAGCGGCAGGCACCCCGGCCGCCACGGAGCCCCGCACCGACCGCGCAGCACCGAAGAAGACCTCGGTGCTGCGCAGCGGCGCGCTCATGGCCGCCGGCTCGATCGTCTCCCGCGCCACCGGCTTCGTCCGCTCCGCCGTGATCGTCGCCGCCCTCGGCACCACCCTGCTCGGCGACGGCTACGCGGTCGCCAACACCGTCCCGAACATCCTGTACATCCTGCTCATCGGCGGCGCCCTCAACGCCGTCTTCGTCCCCGAGCTGGTCCGCGCCGCCAAGGAGCACGAGGACGGCGGCGCCGCCTATACCGACCGGCTGCTCACCGTCTGCACGGCCGCGCTGCTGGTCCTCACCGCCGCCGCCGTACTGGCCGCCCCGCTCATCGTCTCGGCGTACACCGGCTACAGCGGCGGCCAGGAGTCCGTCACCGTGGCCCTGGCCCGGTACTGCCTCCCGCAGATCCTGTTCTACGGGCTGTTCACGCTGCTCGGGCAGGTGCTCAACGCCCGCGGCCGGTTCGGCGCCATGATGTGGACCCCGGTCCTCAACAACCTCGTCGTCATCGCCGTCTTCGGGCTGTTCCTGTACGTCTCCCACGGCGCGACGGACGGTCTGAGCGCCTCCGAGACCCGGCTGCTGGGCATCGGCACCACCGCCGGCATCGTCGTCCAGGCCGTCGGCCTGATCCCCTCGCTGCGCGCCGCCCGCTTCCGCTGGCGCCCCCGCTTCGACTGGCGCGGCAGCGGACTGGCCCGCCCGCTGCGCAATGCGGGCTGGCTCGTGCTGCTCGTCCTGACCAACCAGATCGCGTACTGGGTCGTGACCCGGCTCTCCACCGCCACCGGCGAGCACGCCGTCGCCGAGGGCCTCGCCGGCGGCGCCGGATACACCGCCTACAGCAACGCCTACCTGCTGTGGATGGTCCCGCAGGGCATCATCACCGTCTCCCTCGTCACCGCCCTCATGCCCCGGATGAGCTCCGCGGCCGCCGACGGCGACCTCGGGGCCGTACGCAAGGACGTCTCCTACGCCCTGCGCTCCAGCGCGGCCCTGATCGTCCCCGCCGCCGCGCTCTTCGCGGCCCTCGCCCCCTGGGTGACCGGCAGCGTCTTCGAGTACGGGCGCACCGGCCCCGCCGACGTCGCCGTCATGGCCGGCATGCTCGCGGCCTTCGCACCAGGCCTGATCGCCTACTCCGCGCAGTACGTGCTCTCCCGCGGCTTCTACGCCCTGTCCGACACCCGGACCCCCTTCTTCCTCAACCTCTCCATCGCCGCCCTCAACGCCGGGCTCTCGGCCGCCGCGTACCTCCTGCTGCCGCCGCGCTGGGCGGTCACCGGCATGGCCGCGGCCTGCTCGATCGCCTTCACCGTGGGCGCGGCCGTCACCGCGTCCGTGCTGTCCCGGCGGCTCGGCCCGCGCACGGGGACCCGGACGGAACGCCGGAGCACCGCCGTACGGACCCACCTGCGGCTCCTCGCCGCCTGCGCCCCGGCGGGCGCCGCCGGATACGCGGCCGCGCGCTCCGTCGACCGGTTCGGGAACCTGGCCGGGCCCCTCGGGAACTTCGCCGGGGTCGCGGCGGGAACCGCGGTGATCGTCCTCTGCGTCGTACTCCTCGCCCGCCCCCTGCGGCTCACGGAGATCACCGACCTGCTGGAATCCGTACGCCGCAAGACCGGCCGTTAGGCCGGGCCGTCCCCGCTCACAGCCGCCCATATCGGCCGAAAGCGGGAGGGGACCGATTGACGACCCTGGAATACTGACCCGATGCCACGCGTACTGCTGATCGAGGACGACCCTTCCATCAGGGAGGGCGTGGGTCTCGGCCTGCGCCGCAGGGGTCACGACGTGAGCGCCGCCGAGACCGGCGAGGCCGGACTCGGCCTCATGGCGAGCTTCCATCCCGAGCTGGTCCTGCTCGACCTCATGCTGCCCGGCATCAACGGCGTCCAGGTGTGCCGCCGGATCCGCGAGACCAGCCAGGTCCCGATCATCATGCTCACCGCGCGCGGGGACGACTTCGACATAGTCGTCGGCCTGGAAGCCGGAGCCGACGACTACATCGTCAAACCCGCCCGCACCGAGGTCATCGAAGCCCGCATCAAGGCCGTGCTGCGCCGCCTCAGCGAGCCCGCGGGCGGCCGCCCCGACGTGCAGTTCCACGGCGAGCTGGCCGTCGACCGCGCCGGGCTCACCGTCGCCAAGAACGGCGAGCGCGTCCCCCTGGCCCCCAGCGAGATCAAGCTCCTGCTGCACCTGTCGGCCTCGCCCGAGCAGGTCTTCTCCCGCCAACAGCTCCTCGAATACGTGTGGGAGCACAGCTACCACGCCGACGCCCGGCTGGTGGACGCCTGCGTACGCCGCCTGCGCCACAAGATCGAGGACCCCGACGGCGCCCCCCGCTACATACAGACCGTGCGCGGCTTCGGCTACCGCTTCGGCCCGCTGTAGGCGCGCGGTGAGACGCTTCGCACCGCTCGGCCTGCGCACCCGGCTGATCGCCGCCTTCCTGCTCGTCGCGGCGATCAGCGCCGTCAGCACGGCCGCCCTGACCTACCAGCAGGCCCGCAACGCCATCCTCAAGCAGAGCCAGGACACCGCCATCAGCACCCTGCGGGACCTGGTGGACAACCAGTCCGTGGCGCTGCCGATGGACCAGCAGCAGCTGCAGAGGATGGTCCTCGACCTCGGCAAACGGGGCCAGCCGCACCCCTGGATCCTGTTCGGGGAATACGGGAGCCTGCGCGCCTCCACCAACCCGGCTTCGGCCACCTCCACCGTCGTCACCGACGAGCTCCGCCGCCAGGTGTCCGACCGTCCGCACGGAGCCTTCCAGCGCACGGAGGACCGGAGCGGCACCCTGTACCTCGTCGTCGGCATGCCGACCGTCTTCAAGCACAGCGGGGCCGACCAGCCCACAGGCGTGGTCCTCTACGCCGTGATGCCCCTGAGCAGCGAGCAGACCACCGTGGACGCCATGGTCGCCGCCGCGAGACAGGGCGCCATCCCCGGCCTCGCCATCGCCGTCGTCCCGGCCCTGCTCGCCGCCCGCAGCGTACTGAGACCCGTACGGGACATGCGCCGGGCCGCCCTGCGGCTCGGAGAGGGCCGCCTAGACACCCGGATCGAGGTCCGGGGCGCCGACGAGCTCGCCGGACTCGCCCGCACCTTCAACGAGACCGCCCGCGCCCTCGAACACTCCGTGAGCGAGCTCCGGGAGGCCGAGGTCCGGGCCCGCCGCTTCGCCTCCGACGTCTCCCACGAACTGCGCACTCCGCTCGCCGGGATGCTCGCCGTCACCGAGGTCCTCGACGAGGCTGCCGGCGGGTTCGACCCCGACACCGCCAAGGCCCTGTGCCTGATCAGCGCGGAGACCGGAAAACTCGCCGTCCTCGTCGAGGACCTCATGGAGATCTCCCGCTTCGACGCGCGCGCCGCCGAACTCAACGCCGACGACGTGGACGTCGCCGAGTCCGTCACCAAATCGCTGGAGCGCCGCCACTGGAGCGACGAGCGGGTCGTCACCGACCTGCCGCCGGACATCCGGGCCCGGCTCGACCCGCGCCGTTTCGACGTGGTCCTCGCCAACCTCGTCGGCAACGCCCTCAAACACGGTGACGCACCCGTCCGCGTCACCGTACGGACCGAGGACCGGCCCGGCGGCCGGCGGCTGCTGATCGACGTCGCCGACAGCGGCCCCGGCATCGCCCCCGAGGTGTTGCCGCGCATCTTCGACCGGTTCTTCAAGGCCGACGCGGCCCGCACCCGGTCCGCCGGAAGCGGCCTCGGACTCGCCATCACCCTGGAGAACGTCCGGCTGCACGGCGGCACCCTGCAGGCGGCCAACGGCCCCGTCGGCGGAGCCCTCTTCACCATCGACATGCCCCTGGAGGCGCAGGCATGAGCTCGGTCCGTCCGGCCGCGGCGGCGGCGTTGATCGGCACGCTGCTGCTGGCCACCGGCTGCGGCATCGCCACCACCGGGGTCATCGAAGCCGGGCCCCCCGGCACGGTGAAGATGCCGACCCCGCCCACCAGCAGCCTGCTCTACTTCGTCTCGCCCGAGGACCGCCTCGTTCCGGTGGTGTTCGCGGACCAGTCGGACACCTCCGATCGGCTGGAGGCGCGGCCCAGCTCCCTGATCGACCTGCTGGCCGGCGGCCCGGACGCGGCCGCGCGGGCGGCCGGGCTGCGTACCGAGCTGCCCGCCCGGAGCACGTGGCCCAAGGCCGAGCAGCCGCGGATGTTCTCCACCGACAGCCAGTCGGTGCGCGTCGAACTGCCGATCGAGGTGAAGTCGCTGTCCACCGTGGCCCGGCTCCAGCTCGTGTGCACCGCCGTCTCGGCGGTCCGGACGGGCCCGGAGACCGAGGTGGTCCTGAGCGGCCCGGACGGCAGGCTCGACCCGATGCGCTGCGTCGTTACGCCCGGCTGACGTCCAGACTGGCGTCCGGCCGCGGCCCGGCCCGTGTCGCCCCCTTGCGGCGCGACCGCCGGAACCCCACCGTGTGCCCCATGAACCATGTCAGGGAACGGGCCCCGGGTACCCCCGACGTCTTCGACCCGCGCCTCTACGGCGAAGGCGTCCCGTACGACCGCTACCGCCTGCTGCGCGACCGGCACCCGGTGGCCTGGCAGAGCGAGCCGGAGGTGCTCGGCTGGCCCGCCGGACCCGGTTTCTGGGCCGTCACCCGGCACGCCGACGTGGTCCGGGTCCTGCGCGACCACCGCACGTACTCCTCGCACCTGGGCGCCACTCAGATCCGCGACCCCGACCCGGCGGACCTGCCCTTCCTGCGGCGCACCATGCTCAACCAGGATCCCCCCGAGCACGGGACCCTGCGCCGGACCGTGGCCCGCGCCTTCACCCCGGCCCGCGTCGACGCCTTCGCCGCCCGGGTCCGGGGCCGGGCCCGTACGCTGCTGCGCGCCGCCCGCGACGGCGCCGAGGACGGGGCCGCCGATCTGGTGCACACCGTCACCGACGCGTACGCGCTGCTGAACCTCACCGACCTGCTGGGCGTCCCGGCCGCAGACCGGGGACTGCTGCTGGAGTGGACCATACGGATCATCGGATATCAGGATCCCGAGGACGCCCCGGCTCCGCTGCTCGGCCCGGACGGCACACCGCTGAACCCGCGCTCGCCGGCGCTGCTGGGGGAGATGTTCGCCTACGCCCGCGAGCTGGCCGCGTACAAAAGGGCCCACCCCGGCGACGACGTGATGACCGCCCTCGCGCTCGCCGGGCTGGAGGAGGCGGAGCTTGAGATGTTCTTCTTCCTGCTGACCGTCGCGGGCAACGACACCGTGCGCAGCGCCGCGCCCGGCGGCCTGCTCGCCCTGGCCCGCGACCCCGACGCCTACGCCGGACTCGCCGACGGCCGGGCCCCGTCGGACCGGGCCGTCGAGGAACTCCTGCGCGTCCACCCGCCGGTGCTGAGCTTTCGGCGCACCGCCGCCGCCGACACCGAGCTCGCCGGGCAGCGGATCCGGGCCGGCGACAAGGTGGTGGTCTTCCACGCCTCCGCCAACCACGACGAGCGCGTCTTCACCGACCCCGGCCGCCTCGACCTCGGCCGCGCACCGAACCCGCACGTCTCCTTCGGCGACGGCCCGCACGTGTGCCTGGGCGCGCACTTCGCCAGGCTCCAGCTGCGGGTCCTCTACGAGGAGTGGCGCACGCTGATGCCCGCACCGGAACTCGCGGGCGAGCCGCGCCGGTTGGTGTCGAACTTCATCAACGGGATCACGCGGTTGCCGCTGCGGGTGTCCGGGCCGGCCGGGTGACATCGGCGATCAGCTCCGTCACGTCGGGGCCGTAGGCGTCGGAGTTGATTACCTTCAGCAGGAGGCAGAAGGAGTCGTCGCCGTACTTGCCGGCCAGCGTGCGGTGGTTCCTGGCCAGGTAACGGGCTGCGGCCTGGTTGCTGATGGCGGTCTGCCCGCTCAGCAGGAACACGGGCCGGGAGCCCGGTCCGGCGGTCAGCCGGGCGAGCAGCACGTGCTCGACGAGCCCCTTCTCCCAGCGGTACGTCTCCCCGCCGACGGTGATCGCCCCGCGGTCCGGTACGGGATCGCTGGAGACGATGATCCGTACCCCGGGGAGCATGGAGCCCAGGTGCGCCGTCGTCCGGGAGTTGGAGGACGGCCCGCCCACGCAGAACTCGGCCCGCTCGCCGAAGCCCTGACGGGCTCCGTCATGGGTGACGATCTGAACGTTCGCCCCGCAGTCCTTGATCAGGGCGGATATCTCCAGCAGGGCGAAGGCGTCGTTGCGGTGAAGTGAGGAATCGGTGCCGCCCATCTGCCGGTTGACCACGAACAGGCAGTCGGAACCGGTCGGCAGCCCGAAGAAGGCCTGCTTGCGGCGGAGCGTGCGGCGCCACAAGTAGGTCCGGGCGAACCAGCCGAAGCCGCCGCTGATGGCAGTGGCCGCCACCCCCAGTACGAGATTGCGCACGTCGTCGTTCATGGCGCGGATGTTAGCCCGGGCGGCGCCTTCCTGACGCGGGGGGTGCGGTGAAGTTACAGTGCCGGACTCAGGCCTGGGCCAGGGGGGCCGACAGGCCGTCGACTGGAGGTACGGATGCGTCGTCCCGCCGCAGCACGTCAGTTAGCGCTCCTCGCACTCACCGGTGCGCTCGTCTCCACCGGCGCTGCCGCCCCGCCGTCCGCGCAGGGGGCTCCGGAGAAGGTCCCGGTCGCCACCGGCTACGGCGGGGCCGTCGCCAGCGTCGACGCCGACGCCAGCGCGGTCGGCATCGCCGTCCTGCGCTCCGGCGGCAACGCCGTGGACGCCGCCGTCGCGACGGCGGCCGCGCTCGGGGTCACCGAGCCGTACTCCGCGGGCATCGGCGGGGGCGGCTACTTCGTGTACTACGACGCCCGCTCCGGCCGGGTGCGCACCATCGACGGCCGCGAGACCGCCCCGGCAACGGCGACCGCCGGGCTGTTCCAGGAGAACGGCTTGCCCATCCCCTTCGCCGAGGGCCAGACCAGCGGCCGCGGCGTCGGAGTCCCCGGCACCCCGGCGACCTGGCAGAGCGCGCTGGAATCCTGGGGCACCCGTTCGCTGGGCCAACTCCTCAAGCCCGCCGAGAAGCTGGCCCGCGAGGGCTTCACCGTGGACCCCACCTTCCGGGCCCAGACCGAACTGAACCAGGACCGCTTCCGGGACTTCCCCGACACGAGCAAGCTCTTCCTGCCCGGCGGCGCGCTCCCGGTGGTCGGCTCCACCTTCAAGAACCCCGACCTGGCGGCCACGTACGCGGAGCTGAGGCGCAAGGGTGCGGGCGCGCTCTACCGGGGCCCGCTGGCCGAGGACATCGTCCGGGCCGTGCGCACGCCCCCGGTGGACCCGGCCGCCACCCGTGTGGTCCGCTCCGGGGACCTGACCACCGGGGACCTGCGCGCGTACGCGACCAAGCGGCAGGACCCGACCCGGGTCGGCTACCGCGGCCTGGACGTGTACAGCATGGCCCCGTCCTCCTCCGGCGGCACCACCGTCGGCGAGGCGCTGAACATCCTGGAGCGCACCGACCTCGGCGCGCTCACCGAAGCCCAGTACCTGCACCGCTTCATCGAGTCCTCCCGGATCTCCTTCGCCGACCGGGGCCGCTGGGTCGGCGACCCGGCCGCCGAGGACGTGCCCACGAAGGAGCTGCTCTCGCAGAGTTACGCAGACACGCGCGGCTGCCTCATCGACCCGGCCAAGGCGCTGACCAGCCCGCTGGCTCCGGGGGATCCCCGTCACCCGGTCGCCTGCGGCGGCTCCGGGCAGGCCGCCCCGACCACGTACGAAGGGGAGAACACCACGCACCTGACCGTCGCCGACCGCTGGGGCAACGTGGTCTCCTACACGCTGACCATCGAGTCGACCGGCGGCAGCGCCATCACCGTCCCGGGACGCGGGTTCCTGCTCAACAACGAGCTGACCGACTTCTCCTTCGCTCCGGCCGCACCCGGCGTCCCCGACCCCAACCTGCCGGGCCCCGGCAAGCGGCCGCGCTCGTCGATGTCCCCGACCATCGTGCTGGAGCACGGACGCCCGGTGCTGGCGCTGGGCTCCCCGGGCGGGGCGACCATCATCACCACGGTGCTCCAGACCCTGACCGGGCACCTGGACCGCGGG
Organism: Streptomyces sp. NPDC058289; assembly: GCF_042880975.1. Taxonomy (NCBI): domain Bacteria; kingdom Bacillati; phylum Actinomycetota; class Actinomycetes; order Kitasatosporales; family Streptomycetaceae; genus Streptomyces; species Streptomyces sp. NPDC058289. The sequence goes on along the minus strand of NZ_JBHVYI010000005.1, from coordinate 134,515 downwards.
CTGCCGCTGGTCGAGGCCATCGCCGCGCCGCGGGCCAGTCAGCGCAACCAGACCACCACCGAGCTGGAGCCGGGCCTGTGGAACAGCCCGGTGCGGGCCGAGCTGGAGGCCCTCGGACAGGGCTTCCGGCAGAACCCGGAGATCGGCGCGGCCACCGGGGTCCAGCGGCTGCCCGACGGGCGGTGGCTGGCCGCGGCCGAGACGACCCGGAGGGGCGGCGGCTCGGCGATGGTGGTGCACCCGCAGGGGAAGCAGTAGGGGAGGCCGTAGGGGCAGCCGCAGGGCCGGGCGGCCCGGCGGACCCCGGCGGGTGAGGCCTACAGGGCGGTGAGGATCCTCGGACCGGCGGCGGTGATCGCGACCGTGTGCTCGGCGTGCGCGGCGCGGCTGCCGTCGACGGTCCGCAGGGTCCAGCCGTCCGCGTCGCAGGCGTAGTCGTCCGTACCGCCCGCGATGAGCATCGGCTCGATCGCGATCACCATGCCTGCGCGCAGCTTCGTACCCTGCCCCGCCGGGCCCTCGTTGGGCACGCCCGGCTCCTCGTGCATGGAGCGTCCGATGCCGTGGCCGCCGAAGCCGTCGGGGATGCCGTACCCGGCGGCGCGGCCGACCGTGCCGATGGCGTGGGCGATGTCGCCGATGCGGTTGCCGGGCCGGGCGGCGGCGATGCCCGCAGCGAGGGCGGCCTCGGCGGTCGAGATGAGCCGCAGGTCGTCGGGGCGGGCCCGGCCGACGGTGAAGCTGACGGCCGCGTCGCCGACCCAGCCGCCCAGTTTCGCGCCGCAGTCGATGCTGACCAGGTCGCCGTCGCGCAGCCGGTAGTCGTTCGGGATGCCGTGCACGATCGCGTCGTTGACGGAGGCGCAGATGACGGCGGGGAAGGGGACCGGGGCGAACCGCGGCCGGTAGCCGAAGAAGGGCGAGCTCGCTCCGGTCTCGCGGAGCACCTCGCGCGCGGCCAGGTCGAGTTCCAGCAGGGACACCCCGACGGCGGCCCGTTCCCGGACGGCGGCGAGGGCGTGCGCGACGACGCGGCCGGCGGCACGCATCCGGTCGATCGATTGGTCTGTCTTCAGTTCCAACATGCCAATAACTATACCGGTATAACTGTAACGGGATACTTATTGGGTTCCGGGGTAGGATGAGGGCATGGTCCGTACCCCCCTCACCCCCGAAGAGCGCGAGCGCGGCGAGCGGCTCGGCGCCCTGTTGCGCACGGCCCGTGGTGGCCGCAGCATGGTCGAGGTCGCGGCCAGTGCCGGGCTCTCCGCCGAAACCCTCCGCAAGATCGAGACCGGCCGGGCCCCGACCCCGGCCTTCTTCACCGTCGCCGCCCTCGCCGGGGCCCTGGGGCTCTCGCTGGACGAAGTGATGCGGCGCTGCGCCCTCGTACCCGTGTGAGGTCCGGGGGAGCGGGCGGGCCGCGGCCGTTCGGCCGCCGGGCCCGCCCTTCGGCGTGCCGTTAGGGCGGGCCCGGAGGCCGAACGGCCCAATCGGCGGTGGGAGGACCGGGGCGCGGGGGAAGCGTGAAGGCGTGTCAGACATGAACGCATCCACATCCAAGCGACTCGGCCTCGGACTCGTGGGCGCCCTCCTCGCGGGCGGCCTGCTGCTCGCGGCATGCGCCGCCCCCGAGGGTCGGGCCCACGCCAAGGACCCGGGCGACGTGGTCTTCCGCCACCCGGGCGTCGTCGTCAGTCACACCCGGCTCCAGCACGCGAAGCAGATGGTCGCGGCCGGCAAGGAGCCGTGGAACTCGGCGTACCAGGCGCTCCTGAAGAGCCGCTACGCCTCCCTCGACTACCGGGCGCACCCGGCCGACGTGGTGCCCTGCCCCTTCAACTCGGGGCCGCAGTCCTGCCTGGACGAACGGCAGGACGCGATCGCCGCCTACACACACGCCCTGCTGTGGTCGGTGAACGGCAAGACCTCCCACGCCCGCAAGGCCGTGCAGATCATGGACGGCTGGTCGGCCGTGATGAAGCGCCACGCCGAGGACAACGCCGGCCTCCAGGCCGCCTGGTCCGGCTCCACCTGGGCGCGCGCCGCCGAGATCGTCCACGCCGACTACCCGACGTGGCGGGAGGAACGGGTCGCCCGCTTCAAGGAGATGCTGCGCACCGCCTACCTCCCGGCCGTCCGCGCGCAGGTGCCGGCGTACAACGGCAACTGGGAGCTGGCCATGACCGACGCGGCCTTGGGCATCTCCGTCTTCCTGGAGGACCGGGTCGTCTTCCGGGAGTCGCTGGAGCGGTTCCGGGAGCGAGTCCCGGCGTACTTCTACCTGAAGCGGGACGGCGCGCACCCGCCGGCCCCGCCGCGCACCGGCATCGACTCGCCGGACGAGCTCGCGGCGTACTGGTTCGGTCAGGGGACGTACGTCGACGGCGTCGCCCAGGAGACCTGCCGCAACCTCATGCACGTCGGCTACGCGCTCGCGGCGTCCGCGCACATCGCGGAGACGGCCTGGCACCAGGGCGTCGACCTGTACGGGGAGCAGGGCGAGCGGCTGCGGGCGGCACTGGAGTTCCACTCGAAGTACCAGCTGGGTGAAGAGGCCCCCGGGTGGCTGTGCGGCGGCAAGCTGGAGCGGACGATGGGCCCCGACCTGGAAGTCGCGCTCCAGCACTACGCGGTGCGGACGGGGGCCAAACTCCCGTACACCCGCGAGCTGGTCGAGAAGGCGCGGCCGGCCGGGACGGACGACCTGTTCGTGGCGTGGGAGACCCTCACTCACGGGGAAGCGGCGCCGGTCGCCTGAGGCGCGGCCCGTGGGGTGGCCTGAGGCGCGGCCTGAGGCGCGGCCGTTCTCAGGCGTCCACGGGGTGCCAGGCCGGGCCGTCCCCGCCCTGCCTGACGTGGCCGAACACCACGTCGGCGAAGTGGACGCCGAAGCCGATGGTGTCCGGCTCCGCGAGCTCGGCGACCAGTCGGCGGCGGTGGGCGGCGGTCCGGGCGAGGTCGTGGTCGAAGGCCGAGGACCAGTCCGGGTGGTCGATCTGGATCGGCGAATGCACGGCGTCGCCGAAGGCGATCAGGCGCCGGCCGCCCCCCGTGATGACGTACTCGGCGTGCCCGACGGTGTGGCCTGGGGTGATCCGCACGTGCACCCCCGGGAAGACCTCCTGGCCGTCCTTGAGGGTGCGCACGCGCGGTGCGAGGGCGGCGACCCGCTCGGTCGCGCCCTCGGCCGCAAGGAGGTCGAGCCGGTCCCACTCGGGCTCGGCGATCAGGAACTCGGCGCGCGGGAAGAGGGGCAGCTCGTCGTCGGGGGAGGGGTGGACGGCCCAGCCGATGTGGTCGGAGTGGAGGTGGGTGAAGGCCACCGCCTCGATGTCCCCGGGGGCGCGGCCGAGTGCGGCCAGGCTGCTGGGGAGCGCGCCTCCGTGGATCACGCCGAGGGGGCCGTCCGGGGCGCGGAGCGTCTGCGGTCCGAAGCCCGCGTCGATCAGCAGCGCCCGGCCGCCGTGCTCCACCAGGAGACCGCCGACGCCCGCCACGAGGTGGCCCGTGGCGTCCAGGTACTCCGGGTGGGCGGCCCACACCTCGTCTGTGGTGTCCGGGAGCAGCGGCAGCGGCCGGAGCCGTACGTCGCCGTCCGGCACGTAGGAGACCTTCGTGTCACCCAGCCACAGCGAGCGGATTCCCGCGGGCCGGCGCAGTCGTTCGTCGCGCGCCGTCGTCAAATCGGGCATGAGAGCTCCCATGTGAGTGATCGTCAGCCGCCCCGGCCGGTCTGCCGGGGTGGTGGGGCCAACCATAAGCATCAAGCTTGAATCATTCAAGTTGTAAATATTCTGGCTTGAGGGACTTGTTAAACTGGCGCCATGACGACACCTCCCGAGCGCCAAGCCATCGCCGAGCGGCAGCTGTGCGGGCTGGTGGACGGGCTGGCCCACCGGATCGCCGAGCACGTGCGGGGGCGCGCCGCCACCCTGGGCCTCACCGCGTCCCAGGCCACCGCGCTGCGCGAGATGAGCGGGCCGATGACCATGCGGGACCTCGCCGAGCGCATGAGCTGCGAGCCCTCCAACGCCACCTTCGTCGTCGACAAGCTGGAGAAGCAGCACCTGATCGCGCGGCACCCGCACCCCACCGACCGCCGTGCCAAGCAGCTCGTCCTCACGCCCGAGGGCGACGCCCTGCGCGCCCGGCTCCTCGACCTCCTCTCCGTGGATTCGCCGGTGTCCGGGCTCGCCCCGGAGGAGCAGGGCGTGCTGCGGAGCCTGCTGGAGCGGGCCGTCACCTCCCGTTGACCGGGCCGCGTAGGGTCGGGCGCATGACGATCGAGGAGCTGGGCAGAGCGAGGTACGTCAGTCTCACCACCTTCCGCAAGGACGGCACGGCGGTGGCCACGCCGGTCTGGGCGGTGGCGGACGGCGACGAGCTGTACGTGTGGACGCGCAACGACGCGTGGAAGGTGAAGCGGATCCGCAACGACGGGCGGGTCACGGTCGTGGCCTGCGACGTGCGCGGGCGGGTGGCCGAAGGGGCCGTCGCGGCCGAGGGCGAGGCGCGGCTGCTGGACGCGGCGGGGCTGAAGCGGGTGCGGAAGCTGATGACGCGCAAGTACACGTGGCAGTTCTGGATGCTCGACGTGCCGGCCGCCATCGTCCGGCGCGAGCGGCCGCACACCGCGATCGCGGTCAGGCTTGCCCCGCCCGCCGCCAAGCTTTGAGACTCCTGTAGCCCGCCCGTAACACCAGTGGGATCCAATGCGGGGATGGAGACCGCGACTTCGCAGGTGATCGGCCAACTCTCCGGATACATGCGGGGATTGACACAGAGACTGGATCCCGGGACGGGCTGGTACGGGGAGTTCCTGCGGCGGGACCCGGAGGGGATGCGGGCCTGTCTGGACGGGGCCGCGATGCCTCCGTGGGACGTACTGGAGTCCCTGCTCGGCGACTTGGCCGCAACGACGGGCACGGCGGCGATCGCCCGGGAGACGCAGTACGCGGTCGGTCTGCGGGCCGCCGCGGTCGGGGTCTGGGACCGGCTGCCGGGCGGGGTGGAGGAACTGCGCACGCTGCTCGCATCGGCAGCCGAGCAGCTGGCCCGGGCCCGGGCGGCCCTGCGCGTGCTGTCGGCGCGGCTCGCGGAATCGGCGGACCCGGCGGAGGTGGAGGCCCTGACCCGGGAACTCTCCTGGACCCGCGACGACGCCGCCCGCGCGGCGGCCCGCCACGAGGACCTGACGACCCGCCTGGAAGCGGTGACCCCGGGGGCCGACCGCCCCGGACACCCGTCGCCGACACAGTCGGACCCCCTGCACGGCGTGCCCGCACAGCGCACCGCGACGTCCCCGGGTGCGGCCTCTGCCGCGGTGTGGCCGGGTCCGCGGGAAGGTGCGCAGGACGGTATGCAGGCGGGGCCCCCGGACGCGGAGTGGGCCGGGTCGCCCGGGGATGCGGAGTGGGCCGGGGGCGTGGAGGGCGCGGCTTCGGGCTGGGCGTCGGACGCGGCGTCGGGCCGGATGTCGGGCGCGGCACCGGACGCGGCATCGGACGCGGCATCGGGCCGGGCGTCGACCCCGGTATCGCCGCCGGCCCCGGCGCCGGAAACGGCGGCGGAGCCGGTCGGGCGGGCCGAGGGGCGGTGGCTGCGCGGTGCGCGGCGGAGCGGCGGGGCCCGGTACGCGGGCGCGGCGGCGTCCGAAGCCCGGGCCGTCCTCGTGCCCCCGGGGCACCCGTCGTCCGCCACGCCGCTGCGCGGCGCCCGCTTCGGGCGGCCCGCCCGCGCGGCGGCCGAGTCCGCCCCGGCGGGAGATCCGGTGCCGGAGCAGAACGCTTCGGCAGACGGGGCCGGGCACGCGGGCCCGACACGGGGAGCCCTGCACGAGCCCGCCCGTGCGGGCTCCGAAAGGCCGGTCGAAAGGCAACCGTCCGCCGCTACCGGCCAGGACGGGCGCCGGCCCGGCACCCCGGCCTGGAGCACGGGACACGCCCCCGCGCCCGGCACGGCCCCCGACCCGGCGCCCCGGCCCCACCCGCAGGGTGAACCCGCCCCATGGCCGGACCGGGCCCGCGCCGGCGGCCCGCCCGCAGACTCCGCCCAGTGGGGCGGCTCCGTCCCTGGCGGTGGCCCGCGCGGCGACTCTGCCCAGTGGCACGACTCCGCCCCCGGCGACCCGCACGGCGGCTCCACCCAGTGGCACGACCCGGCCCCCGGCGGCGGCCCGCACGGTGTGCCCGCGGAGGTGGCCGGGGGGTCCGGGGGGTTCGTGGAGGGGCTCGTGGCCCTGCGGGGGCAAGGGCGCAGCGGGGAGGCGCATGTGCTGCTCTGTGAGGCTGCCGCCGGGCCCGCCGAGCGGCTGGTCCTGCTGGGGGAGGAGCTGGTGCGGGCCGGGCTGGCCGCGGACTGGGCCACCCTGCTCTGGGAGGCGGCCTCGCTGCCGCCCGCCCGGTTCGCCGCGGCCGCCGCCGTGCTCGGGCCGGTCGACCGCGACGCCCTGCTGCGTCAGGGCGCGGCCCGCCCGGCCGCCGAGATCGCCGAGATCGCCCTCGTGCTCGGAGAGGCCGGCCACACCCCGGAGGCCGACGCCCTGCTCACCGCCTTCGTCCGGGTCCGCACCGCCGAGGAGTCGGCCCGGCTCGCCCGCCGGGATCCCCGCTGGTTCGCGCCCCGGCTGCTCCGCGCCGCCGAAGCCCTCTCGGGGGCTCATCACCGCGACCTGTTGCATGCCCTTCGAGTCGCGAATCTGCCCGTCGCCTGACCGGAAACGACCACGTGCCGACGTAACTCCTGCGTTTGCTGATCGACTACTCCAACCGCGCAAGGCGGTCTTGCCCCGGGCCTGGCCGAGGCCTACCTTCAACTCCCTACGCGCAGCCGTCGTACACCCTCTACGTGCGTAGAAGCCGGCGTACCCGTCGCGAGGAGCAGCTCATGGCCCAAGTCGTCCGCGCCGCACTCGTCCAGGCCACCTGGACCGGAGACACCGAGTCGATGATCGCCAAACACGAGGAGCACGCCCGCCGGGCCGCCGCCCAGGGTGCGCAGATCATCGGCTTCCAGGAAGTCTTCAACGCCCCCTACTTCTGCCAGGTCCAGGAGCCCGAGCACTACCGCTGGGCCGAGGCCGTCCCCGACGGCCCGACCGTCCAGCGGATGCAGGCCCTCGCCCGCGAGACCGGCATGGTGATCGTCGTACCGGTCTTCGAGCTGGAGTCCGAGGGCTTCTACTACAACACCGCCGCGGTCATCGACGCCGACGGAAGCTACCTCGGCAAGTACCGCAAGCACCACATCCCGCAGGTCAGGGGCTTCTGGGAGAAGTACTACTTCCGCCCGGGCAACCTCGGATTCCCCGTCTTCGACACCGCCGTCGGCCGGATCGGCGTCTACATCTGCTACGACCGGCACTTCCCGGAGGGCTGGCGCGAACTAGGCCTGAACGGCGCGCAGTTGGTCTACAACCCGTCCGCCACCTCCCGCGGCCTGTCCGGGTACCTGTGGCAGCTGGAGCAGCCCGCCTCCGCCGTCGCCAACGAGTACTTCGTCGCCGCCATCAACCGCGTCGGCCAGGAGGAGTACGGCGACAACGACTTCTACGGCACCAGCTACTTCGTCGACCCGCGCGGCCAGTTCGTCGGGGAGGTCGCCAGCGACAAGGAAGAGGAACTCCTCGTCCGCGACCTCGACTTCGACCTCATCAAGGAGGTCCGCGACCAGTGGGCCTTCTACCGCGACCGCCGCCCCGACGCCTACGGAGGACTCGTACAGCCGTGACCAACCCGATCCCCCTGCACAGCCGGCACCGCTCCGTCCTGCCCGACTGGCTCGCGCTCTACTACGACCGCCCCATCGAACTCACCCACGGCGAGGGCCGCCACGTCTGGGACGCGGACGGCAACCGCTACCTCGACTTCTTCGGCGGCATCCTCACCACGATGACCGCCCACGCCCTGCCCGAGGTCACCAAGGCCGTCGCCGAACAGGCCGGGCGGATCATCCACTCCTCCACCCTGTACCTCAACCGCCCGATGATCGAACTGGCCGAGCGGGTCGCGGCGTTGTCCGCAATCCCCGACGCCCGGGTCTTCTTCACCACCTCCGGCACCGAGGCCAACGACACCGCCCTGCTGCTCGCGACGACGTACCGCCGCTCCAACCAGATCCTGGCGATGCGCAACAGCTACCACGGCCGGTCCTTCTCCACCGTCTCGATCACCGGCAACCGCGGCTGGTCCCCGACCAGCCTCTCGCCGCTCCAGACGTACTACGTCCACGGCGCGGTCCGCACCCGCGGCCCCTTCGCCCACCTCGACGACACCGCCTTCACCGCCGCGGCCGTCGCCGACCTGGAGGACGTGCTCGGCCAGGCGCGCGGCGGGGTCGCCGCGCTCATCGCCGAACCGGTGCAGGGCGTGGGCGGGTTCACCTCACCGCCCGACGGGCTCTACGGGTCCTTCCGCGAGGTCCTCGACCGGCACCGCATCCTCTGGATCAGCGACGAGGTGCAGACCGGCTGGGGCCGTACCGGCGACCACTTCTGGGGATGGCAGGCCCACGCCCAGAACGGCCCGCCGGACATCATCACCTTCGCCAAGGGCATCGGCAACGGCATGTCCATCGGCGGAGTCGTGGCCCGCGCCGAGGTGATGAACTGCCTCGACTCCAACTCCATCTCCACCTTCGGCGGTTCCCCCGTCACCATGGCGGCGGGCGTGGCCAACCTCGGCTACCTCCTCGAACACGACCTCCAGGGCAACGCCCGCCGCGTCGGCGGCCTGCTGCTCGAGCGGCTGCGGGCCATCGCCGCGACCGTGCCCGCCGTACGGGAGGTGCGCGGCCGGGGCCTGATGGCCGGCCTGGAGCTGACGAAACCCGGCACCGACCAGGCCGACCCGGACGCGGCCGCCGCCGTGCTGGAGGCCGCCCGGAACGGCGGCCTGCTGCTCGGCAAGGGCGGCGGCCACAACACCAGCGTGCTGCGCATCGCGCCGCCGCTCTCCCTCACCGTCGCCGAGGCGGAAGAGGGCGCCGAGATCCTCGCCGAGGCCCTCAGAAGTCTCAACTAGCACCGGGGGAGACGTACATGAGCATCCGCACCCTCATCCGCGGCGGGCTCGTCATCACCGCGTCCGACGAGCTCCACGCCGACGTGCTGATCGAGGACGGCCGGGTCGCCGCGCTCGCGGCACACGGCACGGCGGCCGCCGAGACCTGGACGGCCGACCGGACGATCGACGCGAGCGGGAAGTACGTCATCCCCGGCGGGGTCGACGCCCACACCCACATGGAGCTGCCCTTCGGCGGCACCGCCGCCTCCGACACCTTCGAGACCGGCACCCGGGCCGCCGCCTGGGGCGGCACCACCACCATCGTGGACTTCGCCGTCCAGACACCGGGGCACGCCCTGCGCGAGGGCCTCGACACCTGGTACGACAAGGCCGACGGCAAGTGCGCCGTCGACTACGCCTTCCACATGATCCTCTCGGACGTCAACGAGCGGACCCTGAAGGAGATGGACCACCTGGTGGGGGAGGGGGTCACCTCCTTCAAGCTGTTCATGGCCTACCCCGGGGTCTTCTACAGCGACGACGGCCAGATCCTGCGCGCGATGCAGCGGGCCTCGGGCAACGGCGGGCTGATCATGATGCACGCCGAGAACGGCATCGCGATCGACGTGCTCGTCGAACAGGCTTTGGCGCGCGGGGAGACGGACCCCCGCCACCACGGCGAGGTCCGCAAGGTCCTCCTCGAAGCGGAGGCGACCCACCGCGCGATCCAGCTGGCCCGGGTCGCCGGATCCCCCCTCTACGTGGTGCACGTCTCGGCGGAGGAAGCGGTCGCGGAGCTGGCGGCCGCCCGGGACAAGGGCCTCCCCGTCTTCGGCGAGACCTGCCCGCAGTACCTCTTCCTGTCCACCGACAACCTCGAAGAGCCCGACTTCCAGGGCGCGAAGTACGTCTGCTCCACGCCGCTGCGCCCCCGCGAGCACCAGGCGGCGCTCTGGCGGGGGCTCCGCACGAACGACCTCCAGGTGGTCTCCACCGACCACTGCCCCTTCTGCTTCCGCGGCCAGAAGGAGCTGGGCCGCGGCGACTTCTCCAAAATTCCCAACGGGCTGCCGGGGGTGGAGAACCGCATGGACCTCCTCCACCAGGCGGTCCTGGACGGTCACATCAGCCGCCGCCGCTGGATCGAGATCGCGTGCGCGACCCCGGCCCGGATGTTCGGCCTCTACCCGCAGAAGGGCACCATCGCGCCGGGCTCCGACGCCGACATCGTCCTCTACGATCCGCACGCCGAGCAGGTCATCTCCGCCGAGACGCACCACATGAACGTGGACTACTCGGCGTACGAGGGCAAGCGGATCACCGGACGCGTCGACACGGTCCTGTCCAGGGGTGAACTGGTCATCGACCGGCGGGAGTTCACCGGCCGGGCCGGCCACGGGGCCTTCATCCCCCGCTCCACCTGCCAGTACCTGTAAGCCGCACGCCCGCACACAGCAGCAGCAAGGAGCCATGCATGGACTTCGGCCTCGTCCTGCAAACCGACCCGCCGGCCTCCCAGGTCGTCAGCCTCATGAAGCGCGGCGAGCGCAACGGCTTCCGCTACGGCTGGACCTTCGACTCGGCGGTCCTCTGGCAGGAACCCTTCGTCATCTACAGCCAGATCCTGGCCAACACCCAGCGCATGCACGTGGGTCCGATGGTCACCAACCCGGGCACCCGCACCTGGGAGGTCACCGCCTCCACCTTCGCCACACTGAACGACATGTACGGCAACCGCACCGTCTGCGGGATCGGGCGCGGTGACTCGGCGATGCGGGTCGCCGGGCGCGCGCCCAACACCCTGGCCCGGCTGGGCGAGGCCATCGACGTCATCCGGGACCTGGCGGAGGGCCGCGAGGCCCAGGTCGACGGCAACCCGATCCGGATCCCCTGGATCACGGACGGGAAGCTGCCCGTCTGGATGGCCGCGTACGGGCCCAAGGCCCTCGCGCTCGCCGGTCAGAAGGCGGACGGGTTCATCCTCCAGCTCGCGGACCTCTACCTCACCGAGTGGATGGTCAAGGCCGTCCGCCAGGCTGCCGTGGAGGCCGGCCGCGACCCCGACGCGATCACCATCTGCGTGGCTGCCCCGGCGTACGTCGGCGACGACCTCGCGCACGCCCGCGACCAGTGCCGCTGGTTCGGCGGCATGGTCGGCAACCACGTCGCCGATCTCGTCTCCCGCTACGGCGAGCACTCCTCGATGGTCCCCGAGGAACTCACCGAGTACATCAAATCCCGCCACGGCTACGACTACAGCCACCACGGCCGCGCCGGGAACCCCTCCACCGACTTCGTCCCCGACGAGATCGTCGACCGCTTCTGCCTGCTGGGCCCGGCCGAGGCCCACATCGAGAAGCTGCGCGCCCTACAGGCCCTAGGCGTCGACCAGTTCGCCCTCTACGACATGCACGACGCCCGGGAAGCGACCATCGACGCGTACGGCTCCGACGTCATCCCGTCGTTCCGCTGACCTCCAGTGCCCCGCTCCACACCGGGTCGCCGGCCGAGCGGCCCACCATGATCCGGTACGTACCGGGCTCCGTGCGCCAGGCCCCCTCGGCTTCGGACCAGTGCCGCAGCGCGCGGGCCGGCACCTCCACGACGGCGGCCGCCGAAGCGCCGCCCTCCGCGTGGACCGCGGCGTAGCCGGCGAACCAGCGGACCGGACGCTCGACGGTGGATTCCGTACGGGCGAGGTACACCTGCACGACCTCGCGGCCGGGCCGGTCGCCCGTGTTGTGCACCTGCACGCGGACCGTGAACGGGGACCCTTCCACGATTTGGGCCGGGGCCTGGACCGTCCCGTACTCCCAGCTGGTGTAGCCCAGGCCGTGGCCGAACCAGTAGGCGGGCCGTCTGCCGGTGCGGAGCCAGGCCCGGTGCCCGATGTGCACGCCGTCGGCGTAGGCGAGCCGGCCGTCGACGGGGTGTGCGTGGGTGACGTGCGAGTCGGTCAAGGCGGCCGCCCAGGTGGTGGGGAGGCGGCCGCCCGGCTCGGCGTCCCCGAACAGGACGTCGGCGAGCCCGGCACCGCCCTCTTGGCCGGGGAACCAGGTGAGCAGCACCGCGCCCACCTCGTCGCGCCAGGGCAGTTCGACGGGGCCGCCGCTGTTGACCACGGCGATGGTGCGCCGGTTGACGGCTGCCACGGCGCGGACCAGCTCGTCCTGGTGGCCGCCCAGGGAGAGGTCGCTGCGGTCGTGGCCCTCGGTCTCGGTGTGTTCGGTCGTGCCGACGACCACGATCACGGCGTCCGCCTCGCGGGCCGCCCGCACCGCTTCGGCGAGCGCGGCCGCCGCCTCGGGCTCCGGCGGCGCCGCCGCGACGATCGTGGCGCGCCCGGCTCCGGGGACCAGCTCGCGCCGGGCGGTCAGAAGAACGGGTTCCGTCGTGTCCAGGGTGGCCCGCACCGTGTGCAGGGGCGGGTTCACATGGACGATGGCCGGGTCGTCGGTGGTGCACGGGAACTCGCCGTCCAGAACGGTCCGTTCGCCGAGGGTGAGGCTCATGCGGCCGAAGCCGGCGATGCCGAAGGTCCATTCCCCCGTCGCCCGCGGCCGTACCAGCGCGCTGATCTCCACCGTCCGAGCGGCGGCAACCACGGGTGGCTCCAACTGCCGCCCGGACAGCCGGTGTTCCGTGTGGAGCTCGTGGCCCGCCTCGTCCAGAAGGCGCAGCAGCACACCGGGCTCCCCTGATCGCGGGTCGCTGCACCAGCCGGTGTCGAGGGGCGCCGGGGGGACGTCCAGTCCCGGGCCCGGTACGTGCACGACCCGGGCCCGCCCGTCCAGCCGGGCGCGGATCCCGTCGAGGGGGGTGACCACGTACGAGGGGAAGACCCCCGCGCTGCCCCCGCCCTGCACCCGGGGGGAGGCGGCGTGCACGCCGATGACGGCGACCTTCGCCAACGAGGACGGGTCGAGCGGGAGCACCTCGCGGTTGCTCAGCAGCACGGATCCGGCGGCCACGGTGCGGCGCAGCAGCGTCCGCGCGGCGTCCGGCCCGAACGCCGGGGTGCGCGGGGGCCGGTCCGTTTCGAGGGCCCCCACGCGTCCGGCCAGCCGCAGCAGGCGCCGCACCTTCTCGTCGATGGCCCGCTCGGGGACGTGGCCGTCCTGCACGGCCCGGACGAGGGACGCCTCCCACGGGCCCTGCGGTCCCGGCATCGCCAGGTCGAGTGCGGCGAGGGCCGGTTCCAGTGTCGAACGCAGGGCGCCCCAGTCGGAGACCACCACCCCGTCGAAGCCCCAATCGCCCTTGAGGGGTTCGGCGAGCAGCGGACTGGCGGTCATGGTCGCGCCGTTCACGCTGTTGTAGCCGGCCATCACCAGCCACACGCCCGCCCCGACGGCAGCCTCGAACGGAGCCAGGTACACCTCTCTCAGCACCCGCTCGGAGACGCGCACGTCCACGTGCATCCGCCCGGTCTCGGAGTCGTTGGCCACGTAGTGCTTGGCCGTGGCCGCCACCCCCGCCGCCTGGATGCCCCGGACGAGCGCCGCGCCCGTGCGGCCCGTCAGAACCGGATCCTCCGAGAAGCACTCGAAGTGCCGGCCGCCCAGGGGCGTGCGATGCAGGTTGAGCGTCGGCGCCAGCACGACGTCCACGCCCTTGCGGACCGCTTCCGAAGCGAGCAGGCCCCCCAGCTCCTCGACCAGGTCCTCGTCCCACAGCGCGCCGATCGCGGACGCCGAGGGCAGCAGCGCGGAGGTGAGCCGCTCGTCCCAGGCCTCTCCCCGCACCCCCGCGGGGCCGTCGGAGGTCACCATCTCGCGCAAACCCAGGGCCTGTTCGCCGGCCGTCCGCCAGGTCGTGGCCCCGGACAGCAGTCGCACCTTCTGCACCAGATCGAGCTTCTCCAGCAGCCGATCGAGCATGTCCTCGCTCATCCCCACCCCATTCACGTCATCCGCTCCTCACCCATGGGAGAAGACCCGGCCCTCCCCGCTTTTCAGACGGGGAGAACCGGGCCCGTACGGAGGGCCGACCGGGTCAGGGCAGCCGGTACTCCGCGTTCAGTGCCGCGCCGTCACGTGGTCAGCTGTAGACGCCGAACTCGTAGAGGGAGTAACCCCAGGCGGTGCCGCGTGCGGTCAGGTTCAGTCGCACGTGGCGGGCGGTCGCCGACACGTTGATCGTGTCGATGTCACCGTTGCCGGTGGTGGTGGAGTGGACGGTGCGCCAGTTGGTGCCGTCGTCGGAGAGCTGCACCTCGTAGGACTTGGCGTAGGCGGGGTCCCAGACCAGCTGCAGGGTGCGGATCGCGGTGGAAGCACCGAGGTCCACCTGGATCCACTGCGGGTCGCTCCAGTCACTGGCCCAGCGGGTACCGGCCTTGCCGTCGGTCGCGTTGCCCGGCGCGCACGGGCAGTCGCCGTACCCGGCCTGGAAGGAGGAGGCGGTCGCCGGCTTGTTCAGCGCCACGTTCGTGCCGCTCACGGGCGGGGCGACCACCTTGACGGACTTGGTCTCGATGCCCGCGTTGCCGTGGCCGTCCTCGGCCTGGATGTAGACCTTCCAGACACCGAGCTTCTCGGGAGCGGTGACCGCGAAGGTCCCGTTGCCCGTCGAGCGCCACTGCGCCTCGACCAGACGCTTGTCGCCGTTCGCGTAGTTGCCGCTGAGGAAGACCTTGTAGGTCAGCGGGTCGTTCTGCGGGTCGCTGACGTTGGCGCGGACGGTGAACTCGCCGCCCGCCGGTGCCTGCGAGGCCTGGTCGACGACCATGTTGCTGATCACCGGCGGCGTGTTGTCGCCCGCGGTCGACCCGGTGTACGCCTTCTTCACCGCGTAGTACGACAGCCGCTTGAGCCCGTCGGGCAGCAGGTTGAACCAGATGCCCCCGAAGTCGTGCTCGATGCCGTAGTGGAACATCGTGGCGCCCAGTGCGACACCCTGGTGGGCGGTGATGCAGTTCCAGGCGGTGGTGTATCCCTCGGCGTTCTGGACGTCGGTCTTCTGCTCGGGAATGCCGTTGGCGTCGTTGGGCACCTCCCACTCGCCGGCCGGTCCCGTCTCGGTGATGATGTAGGGCTTGTCGTAGCCGCCGTCCACCCAGTCCTGGCGCACCTTGCAGATGTTGCCGTAGGAGTTCATCGAGTACAGGTCGAGGTCCGGGGCGTTGCGCTTGTAGTACGGCCACGCGCCCGTCCAGGCGTCGGTCGAGGTGACCGGGTGGTCCGGGTCGATGGTGTGGATCTTCTTGGCGACGTCGTTCACGAACGTGGTGTAGGCGTTGCGCTGCGCCTCCAGTTCGGTGCCGCTGTAGCAGTTCTGCAGGCCGAGGACGGATTCGTTGCCGACGTTCCACATGAGCGTGGCCGGGTGCGATTTGTAGGTGTCGACCCACTTGGCGAACTCGGTGAGCATGTTGCTCTTGTAGGCGGCGTCGGTGACGTAGTTGACGCAGCCGCCGGCGCCGGGGCCGCCGCCGGGCTGCAGCCAGAAGCCGTTGATGACCCGGATGCCGTTCGCCGCGGCCGTGTCGAGCAGCGGCTTGCTCGACGCGTCCGTGCCCCAGGTGCGGATGGTGTTGACGCCCATGGACTTCACGTCGGGCATGTACTTCGGGGCGTCGGCGAAGGACGGGCCCCAGGTGAGGCCCTTGACGGTGTACGGCTGCCCGCCGACGGTCAGCTGCCAGTTGCCCTGGGAGCCGGCCACGCGCACGGCGCCCTGGACCGGGGGCTCCTGCGAGGTGGTGCCGTAGACCTGGAACTCCCAGAGGGAGTAGCCGTAACCGCCGGCGCGGACCAGGCCGTTCATCCGCACGTACCGGCCGGTGCCGGAGATCGCGATCTCGTCGGTGCCGCCGTCGCTTCCGGTGACGGATTTGGCGGTGCGCCAGTTCGTTCCGTCGTCCGAGACCTGGATCTCGTAGTTCTTTCCGAACGCGCCCTCCCAGGTGAGGACGACGCGGCTGAGGTTGCGGCTCGCGCCGAGGTCGACCTGGATCCATTCGGCGTCGCGCCACTGGCTGGCCCAGCGGGTGCCGGTGAGGTTGCCGTCGAACGCGGCGGCCGCGGAGTAGCCCTCGCCCTCCTGGGAGGAGGCGGTGGCCGGCTTGCCCTGGGAGAGCAGGGACTCCGCGGCGACCGCGGTGGGGGCGCCGGCCAGCGTGAGCGAGGACGCGAAGAGCGCTCCGAGCGTGACGAGGGCGGCCGCGCCGCGCGTGCGGCGGGGCGTGGTTCTGGTGGAGGGAGGGGAGAACATTGCGGCTCCTGGTGTCAATGGCGGTGGAATGCCCCTGGGCCGGGGCGCGGAGGTCGGTTCACCCGGCCCAGGGGAGTCGAGCCCGGCTCCGTCGGGTCGGTGGAGGCCGGTCGGGCGGTGGTTCCCCCGGGCCGCGGCGGCAGGGCGGAAACCGGGCCCGGGGAGTGGGGCCGCTTCCGCGCGGGGGATCGGCGGAACCGGTGGGGGAGGCAGGGCGGCTCAGGGGAAGGAGACCACCGTGGAGGGAACCGTCGAGGTGCCGGCGGGGACCGTGGACGCCCCGGTGTCGTTGATGACGTGCTCGTAGTGGCCGTTGCCGCCGAGCGACACCGTCAGGAGGCTGTGGAACTTGACTCCCGGCTTGACCGGGGCCTTGAAGCCGTGGTCCTGGCGGATGTTCGGGTCCACGTTGTAGTTGCAGTAGCTGCCCAGGCCCCACGCTTCGTGGGTGGTCACCGAGTCGTCGACCCGGTAGGCGGCGTAGCCCTTGGTGGCGCCGTTCTGGATGGCGGCCTGGTTCGGGGCGTCGTAGGCCTTCTCGTTCTGGTAGAAGACCGTCTTTCCGCGCTCGCCGTACCACTCCACGTCGTACTTGTTGAAGTGCTCGACGAACAGGCCCGTGGCCAGGACGTCGTCACCGTTCACCCGCACCCCGTAGTCGGCGCGGTTGGTCTCCCAGCCCACGCCCTCGCCGTGGTCGGCGCGCCACACCCAGGTGTGGTCGACGATGGTGTCGTCGCTGTTGAGGACCATGCTGGTCGTCGCCTTGCCGGCCCCCGCGCCGCCGACGCGGATGTAGACGTCCTGAACGGTCGTCGGGTTCGCGGAATGGTCGGCCGAAGCGCCGGCCGGGCCGACCTCCAGCAGGGTCGGGGAGTTGACCGGCCCGGCGTCGATGAGGAAGCCGGCGAGCCTGACCCCGTCCACGTCGGCGACCTTCATCGCGGTCACCCCGTTGTCCGGGATGAAGGTCGCCAGGCCCAGGCCCAGCACGATCGTGCCGGGGCGGTTGACCTCGATGGTCCGGTCGACGTGGTAGATGCCGGGCGTGAACAGCAGGTTCAGGCCCTGGGCGAGCGCGCTGTTGATGGTGGCTGCCGTGGCTCCGGGCTTGACCACGTAGAACTTGCTCAGCGGGACCGACTCGCCCTGCGCTGCGCCGTTGGCCCAGCTGGTGCCGCGGGCGTTGGTGCGCTTGGCCGGTGCGAAGACCTTGTACTCGTTGCCGTCCAGGTAGAGGAAGGGCTTCTCGCGCGAGACGGGAGTGGTGTCGAGGGTGGTGTAGCGGGGCTCCGGGAAGGAGTTGGCGGGGGCGCCCTCGACGCCGGAGAAGGTCATGTTCCACACGCCGTTGGTCCAGCCGCCGATGGTGCTGTCGCGGGTGTACCACTGCTGCTGCGAGTACGGGCCGACCGTGCCGTCGACCTTGCTGTCGGCGATGTAGCCGCCACTGGCCCAGCCGTACCCGGCGGGGGCGAGGTTGAGGTCGCCCTTGACGTGCATCCGGCGGAAGGACGCCGCCTGGGACACCGCCCAGCGGTTCGTGCCGCTCACCGGCTTGACGGCGAGGTTCTCCGCGGAGCGCCAGAAGTTCTGGGTGGCATTGCCGCCGAACCAGCCGGCGTCCACGGTCACGTCGCCGTTGAAGGTCGTGTCGTCCGGGTTCAGGCCGAGGCCGGCGATCTGGGTGTAGAAGCCGATCTGGGCGTTGATGTTGTCGTACGTGCCCGGCTTGAACAGGAAGGCGTGCCGGCCGCTGCCGAACTGCGCCGACTCCTGCTCGCGGAACACCTGGTCCAGCTTGTCCTGGATGCCGGGCGTGGAGGGGTCGATGACGTGCACGTTGGGGCCCAGGTCGCCGCCGCCCGGCAGGGTCGGCCCGCCCCCGTCGCCCCCGGTCGTGCCGAACACCTTGAACTCCCAGAGCGAGTAGCCGTAGCCGGTGGCCCTGGAGACGCCCTGCATGCGGACGTAGCGGGCGGTCCCGGTGATGTTCACGGTCTCGGTGCCGCCGGCGCCGGTGGTCGTGGAGTGGGCCGTGGACCAGTCGGTGCCGTTGGTCGACAGCTCGATCCGGTAGGCCTTGGCGTAGGCGGCCTCCCACTGCAGGACGACCTTGCTCAGCTCGGTCACGGCGCCGAGGTCCACCTGCAGCCACTGGGCGTCGGAGGCGGCGCTGGACCAGCGCGAGCCGTCGTTGCCGTCGACGGCATCGGCCGCCGGGGTGCCGTAGTGCTCCTGGCTGGAGGCCGTGACCGCCTTGCCCTGCGAAACCGGCGCGGGCTCGGCGGAGGCCGCGGGGGCCGCCGGTGCCAGCGCGAGCAGGCTGCCGAAGAGGGCGGTCGTGACCGCCCCGGCGATCCCCTTCCGGGTGGAAACGGGACGTCGTCCGCGTGGCAACGCATCGACAGGTATGCCAGTGGGCATTGGTGCTCCTTTAACGAACCTGAAACGGGAGAGCGCTCTCCAGACCTTGCCCGTAACGCGATCGACCGGTCAAGGATCGTGACGTCTTTTCTTTCGTCTTTCATTAAGTTCCGAGGTCGGAACGAGCCGTGTGTGCGCATCCCTCACGACCCGTCACTTTCCGTTGTGGAGCGAGGGGTTGGGTCGGCCGGGCGGCTCTGGCCTCGGCGGGAGCACCGGGGTTCCCGTCGTCGAGGGGGAACCGTCACGGTGGGCAGCGGTGGGCAGCCGTGGGCTGCTTTGAGTGCCGTGGGTGTGGTCATGACCCGGCTGCCGATCGGGGATCCCGGTGCGGGCGGGGTGTTCGCCGCGAACGACCTGGCGGCCCGCGGGGCTCGTCGGGTTCTGCGCGAACACGGGGGCCGGCCGAACCCGGACGCACGGCAACCCTCCCGTGGGGAGCCGGGAGGGTGCTGGGCCCGGGATGGTCCGGAGCCACACCATAAGCACCGGAACGCGCAGGCCGGTAGGCATATGGCAGGGGAAGTTCCGGATGCTTCATCCGGCTGCCCGGGAGCACCGCCGCAGGCTCGGCCGGGTGTTCCGGCCGAGCGTTCTGCGGGGGCGGGGGCGGGGGCGGAGAGAGGGGAGAGGGGGTGGGGAAGCGGAAGGGGGCGGGGACGGCCGCCGGCGCCGGCGGGGAACGGAATCCGGCCGGGCCCGTGGGCGAACCGCCGGACTTACGCGTGGAGCTCGCGGTGGCTGCGGACGATGTCCGCGTAGCGGCGGCCGCTGGTCTTCACGGTGCGCTGCTGGGTCGCGTAGTCGACGTGGACGAGGCCGAAGCGCTTGTCGTAGCCGTAGGCCCACTCGAAGTTGTCCAGCAGCGACCACGCGTAGTAGCCGGCCAGCGGGGCGCCCTGGCGGACGGCGCGGGCGCAGGCTGCCAGGTGCTGCTCGAGGTAGGAGGTGCGCTCGGGGTCGTCGACCGCCCCGTCGGGGCCGACGGTGTCGGCGAACGCGGAGCCGTTCTCGGTGACGTAGAGCTTCTGCACGCCGTAGTCGTTGGTGAGGCGCAGCAGCAGGGACTCGATGCCGTCGGCGTCGATCTGCCAGTCCAGGCCGGTGCGCGGTACGTCCGGGAGGCGGACTTCGCGGGCGAAGGGGACCGGGCCGTCGGCGTCGTTGGTGACGGTGGCGGGGAAGTAATAGTTGAGGCCGTGCCAGTCGAGGGGCGCGGCGATGGTCTCCAGGTCGCCGGGGCGCTCGGGCAGCCCCACGCCGTACAGCTCCCGCATGTCGGTGGGGAAGCCGCGTCCGTAGACGGGGTCGAGCCACCAGCGGTTGGTGTGTCCGTCCATGCGGACGGCGGCGGCGATGTCCTCGGGCCGGTCCGTGGCGGGCACCACCGTGGAGTGGTTGGTGACGAGGCCGATCTGCGCGCCGGGTGCTGCGGCACGGATGGCTCGGGCGGCCAGGCCGTGGCCCAGCAGGAGGTGGTAGGAGGCGCGGACGGCAGCGGTCAGGTCGGTCAGGCCGGGGGCCATGCGGCCTTCCAGGTGGCCGATCCAGCCCGAGCAGAGCGGTTCGTTGAGGGTGGCCCACTGGGTGACGCGGTCGCCGAGCCGTTCCGCGACGGCGGAGGTGTAGGTGGCCAGGTGTTCGGCGGTCTCGCGGACGGTCCAGCCGCCGCGGTCCTGCAGGGCCTGGGGGAGGTCCCAGTGGTAGAGGGTCATCGAGGGGGTGATGCCGGCCTCCAGGAGCCCGTCGACCACCTTGTCGTAGAAGTCGAGGCCCCGGGCATTGACCGGTCCCGAGCCGTCGGGGACGATGCGCGGCCAGGCGATCGACATGCGGTAGGCGTTGGTGCCCAGTTGCTTCATGAGGGAGATGTCCTCGGGCCAGCGGTGGTAGTGGTCGCAGGCCTCGTCGCCGGTGTCACCGTTGTCGATCTTGCCGGGGGTATGGGAGAACGTGTCCCAGATGGACGGCCCCCGGCCGTCCTCCTTGACGGCTCCCTCTATCTGGTACGCGGAAGTGGCCGTGCCCCAGGCGAAGTCCTGAGGGAAGGCGCCGAGGTCAATGGAATCCGACACAGCAAGCCTTTCGAAGAGCAATGGGAGGGGGCTACTTGACGGCGCCGGCGGTCAGCCCGGTGACGAGGTAGCGCTGGAGGAGGAGGAAGCCGCCGACGACGGGCAGGCTCACGACGAGCGAGGCGGCCATGACCTGGTTCCAGTACACGTCGTTCTGCGTCGAGTAGCCCTGCAGGCCCACGGCGAGGGTGCGGGTCGCGTCGTTGGTCATCACCGAGGCGAACAGCACCTCGCCCCAGGCCGTCATGAAGGCGTAGACGGCGACGGCGACGATGCCGGGGATCGCGGCGGGCACGATGACGCGGAAGAGGGCGCCGAGCGGACCGCAGCCGTCGACCTTGGCGGCCTCGTCGAGGTCCCGGGGGACCGAGTCGAAGTACCCGATCAGCATCCAGATCGAGAACGGCAGCGAGAACGTCAGGTAGGTGAGGATCAGCCCGGCGCGCGAGCCGAACAGTGCGATCCCGGTGGCGTTGCCGATGTTGACGTAGATGAGGAACAGCGGCAGCAGGAAGAGGATGCCGGGGAACATCTGCGTCGACAGCACGGTGACGGTGAAGACCCGCTTGCCCCGGAAGGAATAGCGGCTGACGGCGTAGGCCGCGAAGATCGCGATGACGACGGAGAAGACGGTCGCCGAACCGGCCACGATCAGCGAGTTCATGAAGTAGTCGCCGAGGGGGACGGTCTTCCAGATGTCGAAGTACGGCTGGACGGTCAGGCCCGAGGGGATCCACTGGAACTTCCCCGACACGTCCTGCAGCGGCTTCAGCGAACTGGAGATCATGACGTACACCGGCAGCAGGACGAACCCGGTGAGGAGCGTCAGGAACACCAGTCGGCTCGCGAGGAACGACTTGGGGGGCGCCATGGGCGACCGGGACTGCACCGCCTGAGTGTGCCTAGGCATCGGTGGCGCTCCTTCCTCGGGAGGTGAGCAGGAGGTAGAGGCCAGTCACCACGAGCAGGAACAGCAGCAGCAGGACGGACATCGCGGAGCCGGTGCCGAAGTTCCAGGTCTGGAACGAGGACTGGTAGATGTGGATGGAGATCAGGTCGGCCGACGCCGGCGCCGATTTGCCGAACAGCACGAACGGCGTGTTGAAGTCGTTGAACGTCCACAGGAACAGCACCAGGATCAGGACCTGGTTGACCGGGCGCAGCGAGGGGAGCGTGATGCGGCGGATCTGCTGCCAGACGCCCGCCCCGTCCAGGGCCGCGGCCTCGTAGATCTCGCGGGGGATGTTCTGCAGGCCGGCCATCATGATGAGGAAGGCGAAGGGCCAGCCCTTCCAGACCGAGACGACCAGCAGGGTGACGAAGGCGTTGTCCCCGATGAGCCAGAACGGCGGGCTGTCGGTGAGCCCGAGCTGGTCGTGGATGACGTGGTTCACCAGGCCGTTGTCGCGCTGGAACATGAAGGCCCAGGTGATGACGGCGGCGTAGACGGGCAGTGCGTACGGCACCAGGAAGATGGTGCGCAGGATGCCCCGGCCCCTGAACGTCTCCTGCATGAAGATCGCGGCCGCCGTGCCGATCAGCCAGCACAGTCCCACGGAGAAGAAGGTGAACAGGCACGTGGTGAAGAAGGAGCTCAGCAGTGCCTCGCCGACCGGTGCGTCGAAGTCGACGGTCAGGGAGTAGTTGTCCAGGCCGGCCCAGGGCGCGTTGCCCCAGTCGCGGAGGTAGAACTGGGTGAGCTCCTTGAAGCTGACCACGATGCCGATGACCATCGGGATCAGGTGGACCAGGAGCTCGAGGACGAGTGCGGGGAGCAGCAGCAGGTACGGCAGGGAGATCCGGCGGAGCCGCCCGGGGCGGCGCGTGCGGGGCGCCGCTCCGGGGTGGTTCTTCCGTACCGTCCGCTTGCCCGTACGAGGGGGTGCGGTGGTGGTCATGGGATTTCCGTGCCTACTTCTTGGGCATCTGCTGCTGGGCCTTCTCGAGCTTGGCCTTCACCGACTCCGGCGTCACCGGACGGCCGGCCGCCGCGTCGGCGAAGAGCTCCTTGACCGCGGTGCCCACCACCGTCTCGAACTGCGACTCCTCGGGGACCTGCGGGAGGGCGGCGGCGCTCTTCGCGAGGGTGTCGCGCAGGACGGCCAGGCCGGGGGTGTTGAACGCGGGGTCCGCCTGCGCGGACTTCACCGGCGGGATGGAGCCGTAGGCCTTGTTGAGGATCTTCTGCTCCTCGTCACCGGTCATGAAGTTCACGAACTTCGTGGCGCCGTCGATGTTCTTGGTGTTCTTGAAGACGGCCATGTTGATGCCGGCGACCATGGAGTTGGTTGAGGTGCCCTGACCCGGCGCGCCGGACTGGACGGGTGCGGGGACCACGCCCCACTCGTCCTCCTTCATGCCCTGCGCGGCGAAGGTGGCCGACGCGGTCTGCCACAGCACCATGGCGGTCTTGCCCTTGGCGAAGTCGCTCAGTGACTGGTTCTGGGAGTACTCGGCGTTGCCCTTGGCGACGATCTGCGCATCGGACATCAGGTCGACGTACTGCTTCACGGCCTTGACCGCGCCGTCGGAGGTGAAGTCGGCCTTGCCGTCCGCGGTGAAGAAGTCCGCGCCGTGCTGCTTGCCCAGGACGAAGACCTGGTGGATGTTGTTCGACAGGTTGGAGCCCTCGACGCCGAACCCGGCCTTGCCGTCCTTGGTCAGCTGCTTGCCGGTGGCGACCAGCTCGTCCCAGGTGGTCGGCGGCTTGGTGACGCCCGCGTCGGCGAACGCCTTCTTGTTGTAGTAGAGCGCGTAGGCCATGGAGTACAGCGGGACGGCCGCCGGGTCCTGGCCCTGGACGCCGGTGGAGCCCAGCGCCGACTCCACGAACCGGTCCTTGCCGCCGATCTTCTCGAAGTTCTTGCCGTCCCACGGGAGCAGCGCGCCACTGGCCTGGAGCGAGGCGCTCCAGGTGTTTCCGATGTTCAGGACGTCGGGGCCCTGACCGGAGGTGGTCGCGGTCAGGATGCGGTTGAGCAGGTCGCCCCACGGCACGACCTCGAGCTTGACCTTGATGCCCGTCTGCTTCTCGAACTTGTCGAGCTCCGGCTGGAGGACCTGCTTGTCGACTTCCAGGCTCGATCCCTGGTTGGAGGCCCAGTAGGTCAGCGTCTTCGGCTGCTCGTTGGACCCGCTCCCGCTGGTGGAGCCGCCGCCCCCACAGGCAGCCGCCCCGAGGACGAGGGAGAGGGTGACGGCGCCGACCGCTGCGACTCTGATTCTGCGCATGGCTCCATGGGCCTTTCAGGAAGGAACGGGATGCCGACTGCGGGGTGGGGGGCGGACGTTCCGCGGTTCGCCCCCAAAACCACATGGCTTAATTTAGGATGTGAGTTAAACCTCAAGCGAAGGACTCGTCAAGAGCGTTCACGCAGGTATCTTGCAGGTACGGGCATCGATGACAGGGGACAGAGTGCGAGTACGTAGCGGCAGAACAGTGCGTGACCTGCGGCGGGAGAACCGAACCGCTGTTTTGCAACGGTTGTATTTCGACGGTCCCCTGAGCCGCTTCTCGCTGGGCCCCGCCACGGGGCTGAGCTCCGGGTCGATCAGCAACGTGGTGGCGGAGCTGGTCACCGACGGCCTGGTGGAGGAAGCCGGGAGCGTGGAGTCGGCCGGCGGGCGCCCCCGGACCCTGCTCCGCGTCAGCCCGGACAGCGGCTACATGATCGGCGTGGACGTCGGCGAGACCCGCATCCGCATCGAGCTCTTCGACCTGACCTTGACCGAGCTCGCCCGCGTGGAGCGACCCCTGGAGGCGGGGGGGGCCCCCCGCATGGAGCGGTACGTAGTGAACCTCGTAGTGCCACAACCCCGCGTGGGCATGGGCGTGGGGCTGCGCCGGGGCGGCAAAGCACCCGGGCGGGA